>NZ_JAGGOW010000062.1:21384-48110 GCF_018614135.1 Streptomyces sp. ISL-66 | reverse complement strand
GGGCCTCGCGGGCGGGCGCCGGATCCCCCAGGGGGACCTCGCGTACGGGCGCCTCGGGTGAGGCTGCGGCGTTCCCCGCGGGGCGGTCCGGTGAGGGCTCGCTCCGCGGCGGAGCCGCGTACGCCGTGACGGCGGTGGGAGTCTGCGGGGCCGGCTGGGGGAGCGGGTCGTGGGGCCGGGGGGTCGGCGGCGTGTCGGGGGCGGCGGGGGGCGGGGTCGTCAGGGTCATCGGGGGGTCTCGGCTTCCGGGGTGAGGAGGTCCGCGATGTCCAGGACGTGGTAGCCGCGCATCGAGGGGAGGCAGCTGCCGCGGACCGGGCCGATCACCGCGGACCAGGCGGCCGGGATGGCGCCCTCGCCGGACATCGCTCCGGCGAGGGCGCCCGCCACGGCGGCCGTGGTGTCCGCGTCGCGGCCCATGTTCACGGCCATCAGGACCGAGGACGGGAAGTCCCCGCGGCACGCGGCGAACGCGCCGAACGCCAGGCCCACCGCCTCGGGGGCCAGGTCCGTCCACGGGTAGCCGCCGATGACCACCGCGGAGCGCACGGCCCGTTCGCCGCGCGGCGCCGCCGTCACCGCCCGGCGCAGGGACCGGGCCGTCCAGGAGTCCGAGGGGATGACCGAGAGGGCCGCCGAGACGACGGAGGCGGGCGAGCCGCCCGCCATCGCCGCGGCGACGCCCGCCGCGACGGCCTGGCCGCCGTAGATGCCCTCGCCGTCGTGGCTGACGCAGCCGTCGATGGCGACGAGCCGGGCCGCCTCCGCCGGGCGGCCCGCCGCGAAGACCCCGAAGGGGGCCGCCCGCATGGCGAGACCGTCCGACCAGGCGTGGCGGTGCTGCGCCGAGATGGGGGCCGCCAGGCCCCGGCGGAGGTTTTCCAGGGTGCCGCGCTCGCTGAAGCCCGCGCCGCGGAACGGCCCCTCGTCGAGGTCCGCGATCCAGTGGTGCCACGCGCGCTCGACGTGCGCGACGGTGAGCGCCGATCCGTGGCGGGCCAGCAGCAGGCCCGAGAAGATCGCGTACTCCGTGTCGTCGGTGCCGGCCGGGTCGTCCGAGACGAAGCCCTCGATCCGGCCCCACTTCGCCCGGATCTCGGACGGCTTCATGTTCTCCGCGGGGGCGCCCAGCGCGTCACCCACCGCGAGTCCCAGAAGAGCGCCCCGGGCCCGTTCGAGGAGGACCTGCGGATTGCATGCAATCAGCTCCATGGCGCGCCTCTCCACTTGATGGGACTCATATTGAGCCCTTGGGGGATTTGTGCCATGGCATGTGGTTTGTCGCTCGCCGCGAAACACCCCGCCCGCACCCCCGTCACCCGGTCGCCGACCTCCAAAACCCCAGGTAAGTACGGCCTTCCTTGCTAGCGGGCACCTGAATTCGTGCGTAGTTTCGAGGTGTTCAGGGGGAGTGGGTGCCGCGCGTCGAGCGTGGCGCGCTTCTGCGTACCCACTCGTACAAAAGGGGAGATAGCCGCCATGTCCATCATCGACACCGAAGCACCGCTTCACACCGCCCACCGCGACAACCACACCCACCGCGACGTCAACGGCGGATGGCTGCGCCCGGCGGTCTTCGGTGCCATGGACGGGCTCGTCTCCAACCTCGCCCTGATGACCGGTGTGGCCGGCGGCGCCGTCGCCCCGCAGACCATCGTGATCACCGGCCTGGCCGGTCTCGCGGCCGGAGCCTTCTCGATGGCGGCCGGCGAGTACACCTCCGTCGCCTCCCAGCGCGAGCTCGTCCTGGCGGAGCTGGAGGTGGAGCGCCAGCAATTGCGCAAGCACCCCGTGGACGAGATGGAGGAGCTGGCCGAGCTCTACGTGTCGCGCGGCGTCGAGCCGGCGCTGGCCCGCGAGGTGGCCATGCAGATGTCCCGCGACCCGGAGCAGGCGCTGGAGATCCACGCCCGCGAGGAGCTCGGGATCGACCCCGACGACCTGCCGTCGCCGATGGTCGCCGCCGTGTCCTCCTTCGGCTCCTTCGCGCTGGGCGCGCTGGTCCCGCTGCTCCCGTACCTGCTCGGCGCGACGGTCCTGTGGCCCGCGGTGCTGCTGGCGCTGATCGGGCTCTTCGCGTGCGGTGCGGTGGTCTCCCGGGTCACGGCCCGGTCCTGGTGGTACAGCGGAATGCGCCAGCTCGTCCTGGGTGGCGCGGCCGCCGGTGTGACGTACATCCTGGGAACCTGGATCGGCGGAGCCGTAGGCTGACCCGGCAGGGAGTGAGACACTATGCAGTAGACAGCATAAGTAGTCGGTTACTCGGCGGTTTCGAAACAGCGTCCGCCGGGCATCACACCAGGGCGCCGGGCAATGAGGCCCGCCCCGCACGGGACCTTCGTCCGTGCCTCGATACATCAGGCACCTGCGAATGTCCCTTCTGTCTGCTCGAGCAGTGTCCGCATGTTGGAATGGCATATCCGCTTCGCGAGATTGTCGTCATCATGTAATCTGCACGAAATTTCGCAGAGGGCCAACGTCGTCCCTCGGCTATGCACATATGCCACGACGACGACGGGAGAGCCGATGCGTTCCGCATCCACGCACTCCGCGACCGGCCTCAGCAACACCGCCTGGTCGCCCATGGACGGTCGCCCCGCCCAGCAGGGCATGTACGACCCGCGCAACGAGCACGACGCCTGTGGCGTCGGCTTTGTGGCCAACCTCACCGGCGAGGCCAGCCACACGCTGGTCGAGCAGGCGCTGACCGTATTGCGGAACCTCGAGCACCGAGGCGCCACGGGCTCCGAGCCCGACTCCGGCGACGGCGCCGGCATCCTCTCCCAGGTCCCGGACGCGTTCCTGCGCGAGGCGACCGGATTCGACCTTCCCGAGGCCGGCGCGTACGCCGTCGGCATCGCCTTCCTCCCCGCCGACGGCCCCGCACAGGCCGTCGCCGTGGAGCAGATCGAGGCCATCGCCGCCGAGGAGAACCTGACGGTTCTCGGCTGGCGCGAGGTCCCCGTCACCCCGGACCTGCTCGGCAACGGCGCCCGCGCCACCATGCCGGCCTTCTCGCAGCTGTTCGTCAGCAATGGGACGAGCGGCATCGAGCTGGACCGCAAGGCCTTCGTGCTGCGCAAGCGCGCCGAGCGCGAGGCCGGGGTCTACTTCCCGTCGCTCTCCGCTCGCACCATCGTCTACAAGGGCATGCTGACCACCGGCCAGCTCGAGCCCTTCTTCCCGGACCTCTCCGACCGCCGCTTCGCGTCCGCGATCGCCCTGGTCCACTCCCGGTTCTCGACGAACACCTTCCCGTCCTGGCCGCTCGCCCACCCGTACCGCTTCGTCGCGCACAACGGCGAGATCAACACGGTCAAGGGCAACCGGAACTGGATGCGGGCCCGCGAGTCCCAGCTGGCCTCCGGCCTCTTCGGCGAGGGCGCGCTGGAGCGGATCTTCCCGATCTGCACCCCGGACGCCTCCGACTCGGCCTCCTTCGACGAGGTCCTGGAGCTGCTCCACCTCGGCGGCCGTTCGCTGCCGCACAGCGTGCTGATGATGATCCCGGAGGCGTGGGAGAACCACACCTCCATGTCGCCGGCCCGCCGCGCGTTCTACAAGTACCACTCCACGCAGATGGAGCCCTGGGACGGCCCCGCCTGCGTCACCTTCACCGACGGCACCCAGGTCGGCGCGGTCCTCGACCGCAACGGCCTGCGCCCCGGCCGCTACTGGGTCACCGACGACGACTTCGTCGTGCTCTCCTCCGAGGTCGGCGTCCTCGACATCGACCCGGCCAAGGTCGTCCGCAAGGGCCGCCTGCAGCCCGGCAAGATGTTCCTCGTCGACACCGCCCAGAAGCGGATCATCGAAGACGACGAGATCAAGGACTCGCTGGCCGCCGAGCACCCCTACGCCGAATGGCTGGAGACCGGCGAGATCGAGCTGACGGACCTCCCCGAGCGCGAGCACATCGTCCACACCCACGCCTCGGTCACCCGCCGCCAGCAGACCTTCGGCTACACCGAGGAAGAGCTGCGCGTCATCCTCGCGCCGATGGCCCGTACGGGCGGCGAACCGCTCGGCTCCATGGGTACGGACTCGCCGATCGCGGCCCTGTCCGAGCGCCCCCGGCTGCTCTTCGACTACTTCACGCAGCTCTTCGCCCAGGTCACCAACCCGCCGCTGGACGCCATCCGCGAGGAGCTCGTCACCTCGCTGCTGTCCTCGCTCGGCCCGCAGGGCAACCTGCTGGAGCCGACCGCCGCGTCCTGCCGCAGCGTCACGCTGCCGTTCCCGGTGATCGACAACGACGAGCTCGCCAAGCTGATACACGTCAACGCCGACGGCGACATGCCGGGCATGAAGGCCGCCACCCTCTCGGGCCTCTACCGGGTCTCGGGCGGCGGCGAGGCGCTCGCCGACCGCCTCGCGGAGATCCGCGGCGAGGTCGACGCGGCCATCGAGAGCGGCGCGCACCTGATCGTCCTCTCGGACCGTCACTCCGACGCCGAGCACGCGCCGATCCCGTCGCTGCTGCTCACCTCGGCCGTGCACCACCACCTCATCGCCACCAAGCAGCGCACCCAGGTGGGCCTGCTGGTCGAGGCCGGCGACGTCCGCGAGGTCCACCACGTCGCGCTGCTCATCGGCTACGGCGCGGCCGCGGTCAACCCGTACCTCGCCATGGAGTCCGTCGAGGACCTGCTGCGCGCCGGCACCTTCCTGTCCGGCCTGGAGCCGGAGCAGGCCATCAAGAACCTGATCTACGCGCTCGGCAAGGGCGTCCTGAAGGTCATGTCGAAGATGGGCATCTCCACCGTCGCCTCCTACCGCGGCGCCCAGGTCTTCGAGGCCGTCGGCCTGAACGAGGAGTTCGTCCAGGCGTACTTCGAGGGCACCGCCACCAAGATCGGCGGCGCCGGCCTCGACGTCATCGCCCGGGAAGTGGCCGCGCGCCACGCCAAGGCGTACCCGGCCTCCGGCATCGCGGCCACGCACCGCGCGCTGGAGATCGGCGGCGAGTACCAGTGGCGCCGCGAGGGCGAGCCGCACCTGTTCGACCCGGACACGGTCTTCCGCCTCCAGCACGCCACCCGCAACCGCCGCTACGACATCTTCAAGCAGTACACGGACCGGGTGAACGAGCAGTCCGAGCGCCTCATGACGCTCCGCGGCCTGTTCGGCTTCAAGACCGACGAGAGCGGGGCCCGCCCGCCGATCTCCATCGACGAGGTCGAGTCGGTCGCCGACATCGTCAAGCGCTTCTCCACCGGCGCCATGTCGTACGGCTCCATCTCCAAGGAGGCGCACGAGACCCTCGCCATCGCCATGAACCAGTTGGGCGCCAAGTCCAACACCGGTGAGGGCGGCGAGGACCCGGACCGCCTGTACGACCCGGCGCGCCGCTCCTCCATCAAGCAGGTCGCCTCCGGCCGCTTCGGTGTCACGAGCGAGTACCTGGTCAACGCCGACGACATCCAGATCAAGATGGCGCAGGGTGCCAAGCCCGGCGAGGGCGGCCAGCTGCCCGGCCACAAGGTCTACCCGTGGGTCGCCAAGACCCGGCACTCCACCCCGGGCGTCGGCCTGATCTCCCCGCCGCCGCACCACGACATCTACTCCATCGAGGACCTGGCTCAGCTGATCCACGACCTCAAGAACGCCAACCCGGCCGCGCGCATCCACGTGAAGCTCGTGTCCGAGGTCGGCGTGGGCACGGTCGCCGCCGGTGTCTCCAAGGCGCACGCGGACGTGGTCCTCATCTCCGGCCACGACGGCGGTACGGGCGCCTCACCGCTCACCTCGCTGAAGCACGCGGGCGGTCCGTGGGAGCTCGGCCTCGCCGAGACCCAGCAGACGCTGCTGCTCAACGGGCTGCGCGACCGCATCGTGGTCCAGACGGACGGTCAGCTCAAGACCGGCCGCGACGTCATCATCGCCGCGCTGCTCGGCGCCGAGGAGTTCGGTTTCGCGACCGCGCCGCTCGTCGTCTCCGGCTGCGTCATGATGCGCGTCTGCCACCTGGACACCTGCCCGGTCGGCATCGCCACGCAGAACCCGGTCCTGCGCGACCGGTTCTCGGGCAAGCCCGAGTTCGTCGTCAACTTCTTCGAGTTCATCGCGGAGGAGGTGCGCGAGCTCCTCGCCGAGCTGGGCTTCCGCACGATCGAGGAGGCCGTCGGCCACGCCGAGCTCCTCGACACCAGCAAGGCCGTCACGCACTGGAAGGCGCAGGGTCTCGACCTGGAGCCGCTCTTCTACGTGCCCGAGCTGCCCGAGGGCGCGGTCCGCCACGCCTTGATCGAGCAGGACCACGGCCTGGAGAAGGCCCTCGACAACGAGCTCATCGAGCTCGCCGCCGAGGCGCTGAACGCCGACTCCGCCGAGAGCGCCGAGCCGGTCCGCGCCCAGGTCGCGATCCGCAACATCAACCGGACCGTCGGCACCATGCTCGGCCACGAGGTCACGAAGAAGTTCGGTGGCGCGGGCCTGCCCGACAACACCATCGACCTGACCTTCACCGGCTCGGCCGGCCAGTCCTTCGGCGCCTTCCTGCCGAAGGGGGTCACCCTGCGCCTGGAGGGCGACGCCAACGACTACGTCGGCAAGGGCCTCTCCGGCGGCCGCGTCGTCGTCCGTCCCGACCGCGGCGCCGACCACCTGGCCGAGTACTCGACCATCGCGGGCAACACGATCGGCTACGGCGCCACCGGCGGCGAGCTGTTCCTGCGCGGCCGCACCGGCGAGCGCTTCTGCGTCCGCAACTCCGGCGCCCTGGTCGTCTCGGAAGGCGTGGGCGACCACGGCTGCGAGTACATGACCGGCGGCACGGCGGTCGTCCTGGGCGAGACGGGCCGCAACTTCGCGGCCGGCATGTCGGGCGGCGTCGCGTACGTCATCGACCTCGACCCGAACAACGTCAACGTCGGCAACACGGGCGCGGTCGAGGCCCTCTCCGACACGGACGCCCTGTGGCTGCACGACGTGGTGCGCCGCCACGAGGAGGAGACCGGCTCGACCGTGGCCGCGAAGCTCCTCGCTGACTGGACCGCCTCGGCGGCCCGCTTCAGCAAGATCATCCCGACCACGTACAAGGCAGTGCTCGCCGCCAAGGACGCCGCTGAGCTGGCCGGACTCTCGGAATCCGAGACGACCGAGAAGATGATGGAGGCGGCGACCAATGGCTGACCCGAAGGGCTTCCTCACCACCCCGCGCGAGACCGCCCCCACCCGTCCGGTGGCCGAAAGGCTGAAGGACTGGAACGAGGTCTACGTCCCGGGCTCGCTGCTCCCGATCATCAGCAAGCAGGCCGGCCGCTGCATGGACTGCGGCATCCCGTTCTGCCACAACGGGTGCCCGCTCGGGAACCTGATCCCGGAATGGAACGACTTCGCGTACCGCGAGGACTGGACCGCCGCCTCCGAGCGCCTGCACGCGACGAACAACTTCCCGGAGTTCACCGGGCGGCTATGCCCGGCGCCGTGCGAGTCCGCCTGCGTGCTCGGCATCAACCAGCCGGCCGTCACCATCAAGAACGTCGAAGTCTCGATCATCGACAAGGCGTGGGACAACGGCGACGTCACCCCGCAGCCGCCCGAGCGCCTGTCCGGCAAGACCGTCGCCGTCATCGGCTCGGGTCCGGCCGGTCTGGCCGCAGCCCAGCAGCTGACCCGGGCCGGCCACACGGTCGCCGTGTACGAGCGCGCCGACCGCATCGGCGGGCTGCTGCGCTACGGCATCCCCGAGTTCAAGATGGAGAAGGTGCACATCAACCGCCGCATCGAGCAGATGCGCGCGGAGGGCACCAAGTTCCGCACGGGCGTGGAGATCGGCCGCGACCTGGACGCCGTGAAGCTGCGCAAGCGCTACGACGCGGTCGTCATCGCGGCCGGCGCCACCGTCTCCCGCGACCTGCCGGTCCCGGGCCGGGAGCTCAAGGGCATCCACTTCGCGATGGAGTACCTCCCCCTGGCCAACAAGGTCCAGGAGGGCGACTTCGTGGCCCCGCCCATCACGGCCGCGGGCAAGCACGTGGTCGTCATCGGCGGCGGCGACACCGGCGCGGACTGCGTGGGCACCGCCCACCGCCAGGGCGCGGCCTCCGTCACCCAGCTGGAGATCATGCCCCGCCCGTCGGAGGACCGGTCCGCCGGTCAGCCGTGGCCGACGTTCCCGATGCTGTACAAGGTCACCTCCGCGCACGAGGAGGGCGGCGAGCGGATCTACTCCGTCTCCACCACCCACTTCGAGGGCGACGAGGACGGCAATGTCCAGGCCCTCCACCTGGTCGAGGTCGCCTTCGAGGACGGCAAGCTCGTTCAGAAGCCCGGCACCGAGCGCGTCCTCCCCGCGCAGCTGGTCACCCTGGCGATGGGCTTCACCGGCACGGACCAGGAGAACGGCCTGGTCGGACAGTTCGGCCTGGCGCTGGACGCGCGCGGCAACATCGAGCGCGACGCCTCGTACGCGACCAACGTCGACGGCGTCTTCGTCGCCGGCGACGCGGGCCGCGGCCAGTCGCTGATCGTCTGGGCCATCGCGGAAGGCCGCTCGGCCGCCCGCGGCGTGGACCGCTTCCTGACCGGCACCAGCGCCCTCCCGTACCCGGTCAAGCCGACGGACCGCTCGATCACGGTCTGACCGGCAGCACCGGCAGCACCCGCAGAACCCCTCCCCCGGGAGGACCCCTCATACGGTCCGTACAACGGAGTACGGAACCCCGACACTGCGCCCGCCACTTCCCCGACCAGGGCCGGCGGGCGCAGTGGCGTGTGAGGGGTCAGGCCTCGGGCGTGAACTCGTACCGCAGCTCGTAGAGGTGCCCGGCCTTGACCATGACGGTTGCCTCTACGGGGCGTTCGCCGTCGCTGAACACCGTGCGGAGCGTGCGCAGCACCGGCAAGTCACCGGGCAGCCGCAGGGTGCGGCACTGCTCCTGTGTGGGGACCCGGGCGGCGACCCGGTCGACACTCAGCCGGGGCGGGTAGCCGATCCGCGTGAGGAGGGTGGGCGCGCCGCCCTTGATCTTCCGGTCCTCGGCCAGTGGCGTGCCGTGGACGATGGCCAACGGGTAGTAGGAGCTGACCAGCTCGGCCGGTTCACCATCGATGTGCAGCAGCTGGCGGCGCAGTAGCGCGGACTCGCCGCTCTGGAGGCCGAGCACCGCTGCCACGTCGGCCGGTGGAGCTGCCTCGCCTACCTCCAGCAGCGTGCTGTGCGCGGTCGTACCGTGCTGGGCGGCGTGCGTGAGCCACGGGTAAGAGCCACCGGCGGGGGCCGACGCGAGGGAGCCCGCCGGGCGGATCGTCCGCTGTCGGTTCTCCCGTACGGTCACAGCCGCACCCGCGCGCCCGACGACCAGCCGCTCGTCCTTCAGGAGCTGCAACGCCTTCTGGACGGTGGCACTGGACGCGTCGAAGCGGGCCTTCAGGTGGATGGTGGACGGCAGCTTCGCGCCCGGAGCCAAGTCGCCGCTCATGATCTCGTCCCGCAGATCGGCGGCGATGCGGGCGTGCAGGGACCGTCGGTCGAGTGTCTCCTCATCAGGGGTGGGCAAGGTCATCCGATCTTGATCTCGTACCGCAACTGCTGGCGGTCCGCGGGCATGACCATCAGGTCCGCCTGGATCGGCCGGTCGTCCGCGTCCAGCGTGACTCGGGAAATCTGCAGGACGGGTTCGCCCGGTCCCGTACGCAGCTGGTCACATTCGTCCGTCAACGGCATCCGGGCTGTGACGTTCTCGACTGCCGTGACGCCGACGTGTCCCAGCTCGGCGAGCAGGGTGACCGCGCCGCCCCGGATCTTGCCGGTCGCGGCGAGGCGGGTGCCGGCCGCGATGGGAGCGGGGTAATACGTGTCGGTCAACTCGCACGGGACGTCGTCCAGTTCGATAATGCGGCGCCGCACGACGACGGTTTCGCCGGTCGCGATGCCCAGCATCTCCGCGACTGCGGGGGAGGCGGGCTGCTCGCCGGCATGCAGGATCCGCTGCCCGCCCCTGCGCCCGCGCGCCTCGGCCTCGGCGGTCCACGCGTCGGAGGCGCCGGCCGCGCGAAGTGCCAGGTAGGGCATCGATGTACTGGTCCACTCGCCGCTGCCCACGCTGTCCTCCCATGCGTCCGCTTGGCCTTGCGGCTCCCACGTTATGCGACCGGGGCGTCGAGCCCTAGTCCCCAAATCTGGCTGGTTTTTCCGAATAGCGATACGGTCTGTGTGGCCTTGGAAGCTCAGCGTTAAGGCGGTGGGGTTGGTATGTCCCTCTCTCGGCAGCAGCGGTTCCCTCGGGCGCGCGTCTCTGTGCGCGGCCCGTCAGTTCGTCGGTGACACGCTCGGTGAGTGGGGGATCGGTGACCGTCGCGACGACATACGGCTCTGCGCTTCCGAGCTCGCCACGAACGCCGTGCTGCACGGGGTGCCACAAGGGCGCGAGTTCGCGGTTCGAGTCGTCTGGGTGTCGGGCTTGCTGAGCGTTGAGGTCCGGGACAGCGGGCCGGGCTTGCCGGCTGCGCGGCGTGCGGCGCCCGAGGAGCTTTGTGGGCGAGGTCTGTGGCTGGTCAAGGAGCTCGCTGACGAGTTCTCCGTCGAGGACGAGTCGGTGGGCAAGACGGTTCGGGTGCGCTTCAAGGTGAGCGGTAACTGAACGCTGAACAAGGGCGCCCGCCAAGTCCCCGACCAGGGATGGCGGGCGCTGTGGCATGTCCGGGGCGGGTCAGGCCCCGGTCCACGCCGCTGCGCGGCGGGGCCGGCGGTTGGCTCGGGGTTCTTGACAGCGGTCCGACATCTAGAGTCCTATAGTGCTAGGAGCCTAGATGAATAGAGGAGGACAGTGATCGAGTTTCACCTCGATGCGCGGTCCGGCGTCGCGCCGTACATGCAGCTGATCCACCAAGTGCGCCAGGCCTTGAGGCTGGGCCTGCTGTCCGAGGGGGATCGGCTGCCGACGGTCAAGGACGTCGCGGCCAAGGTGGCGATCAACCCGAACACCGTGCTCAAGGCGTACCGGGAGCTCGAATACGAAGGTCTGGTCGCGAAGAAACCCGGAGTGGGCACGTTCATCTCCGGCACGCTCAGCGACGCCTCGCTCTCCGAGCACGAGCCGCTGCGTCAAGAGCTGCAGCGCTGGCTGGACAAGGCGCGGAGCGCCGGGCTGGGCGAGGAGAGCATCGAGGCCCTGTTCCTGAGCACCTTCCGCACCCGAATCGGCACGCACAAGCATCCCGAAGGGGAGAAATGACCGGCATTTTGGAAGCCAATGCGCTGGGCAAGCGGTACGGCCGCAAGCAGGCGCTGTCCGACTGCACCCTGAGCGTGCCGTCCGGGCGGGTCGTCGGCCTGGTCGGTCCCAACGGGGCCGGCAAGTCGACCCTGTTGCAGCTGGCCTGCGGGCTGCTCACGCCGACCTCCGGCACCATCGAAGTGCTCGGCGGCCGCCCGGCGTCCGGACCCGAGCAGCTGGCCAAGGTCGGCTTCGTGGCCCAGGACACCCCCACCTACGCGGGCCTGTCCATCGCCGACCACCTGCGCCTCGGCGCCCGGCTCAACCCGGGCTGGGACGACCGGCTGGCGCAGGAGCGGATCCGGCAGCTCGGCCTCGACCCCAACCAGAAGGCCGGCAAGCTCTCCGGCGGCCAGCGCGCCCAGGTGGCCCTGACCCTCGCCGTGGCCAAACGGCCCGAGCTGCTGATCCTCGACGAGCCGGTCGCCGCTCTGGACCCGCTGGCCCGGCGCGAGTTCCTGCAGAGCCTGATGGAGTTCGTGGCCGAGCACGGAGCCACCGTCGTGCTCTCCTCGCACCTGGTCTCCGACCTGGAACGGGTCTGCGACCACCTGATCTCGCTGGTCGCCTCCCGCGTCCAGATCGCCGGCGACGTCGACGAACTGCTCGCCACCCACTTCCGGCTCACCACCGCCCGCCGCGACGCCGCCGGCCTGCCGGCGGGCATGGAGGTGATCCAGGCAACCCACACCGAGCGGCAGAGCACGTTCATCGTGCGCGCCGACAAGGCGGTCCATGACCCCTCCTGGGTCCTGGAGCCGCTCAACCTGGAGGACATGGTCCTCATCTATATGAGTCAGGACTCGGCCGGATCCGGCCGCCGACCCACCCTGGAGGATCAGCGATGATCTGGCTGACCTGGCGCCAGTACCGCGTCCAGACGATGACGACCCTCGCCGCCCTGGCCGCGATCGCGATTTTCCTCCTGGTCACCGGCCTCCAGGTGCGCGATGCCTACGACAGCACCGTCGTCGGCTGTCAGGCCGACTGCGAATCGGCCAAGGAGGCCCTGGTCGCCAAATACCAGACCCTCTCCTACTACGTCACGGGCCTGATGATCGCCGTGCCCGGCATCATCGGGGTCTTCTGGGGCGCTCCGCTGATCGCCCGCGAGATCGAAGCCGGCACCCACCGGCTCGTCTGGAACCAGAGCATCACCCGCGGCCGTTGGCTCGCGGTCAAGCTCGGGGCCGTCGGTCTGATCGCCGTCGCCGTCGCCGGGCTGGTCAGCCTCCTGGTGACCTGGTGGGCGAGTCCGATCGACCGGATCAACATGGACCGGTTCACGCCCCTGCTGTTCGCCGGACGCGCGATCGTTCCCCTCGGCTACGCCGCCTTCGCCTTCACCGCAGGGGCCTGCGCCGGGCTGCTGATCCGGCGCACCGTGCCGGCGATGGCCGCCACCCTCGTCGTTTTCACCGCCGTCCAGATCCTCGTACCCTTCGCGATCCGCCCGCACCTCATGACGCCGGAACGCGCCGACGTCGCGCTCAGCTCCCTGTCCATGAGGCCGCCCGGTGCCGGCGGCGGGTCCGAAGCCCCGAAGGGCGGCTGGAAGGGCAGCGAGATCCGGCTGTCGGGTTCCGGTGACAACGCCCACCTGACGGTAGGGGTGTTCAGGCCCGGCGACTGGGTCGTGTCCGAGCCCGGTCCGGCGCTCGACGCGGCCGGCCGGGAGGTGCGCGGCAGCGCAGGCTGCGCGGTCGCCAGGATCGATCCCATGGAGTGCTTCGCCACCTCCGACCTCCACATAAAGGTGGAGTACCAGCCCGCCGACCGCTACTGGACCTTCCAGTGGATCGAGACGGGGATCTTCCTCGCCCTCTCCGGGCTGCTGGCCGGATTCTGCACCTGGTGGCTGCGCCGCCGAGTGGCCTGAGCCGGCCTGAGCCTGACGAACAGGTGGTTTGAGCCGGCCGGTTGAACGGGCGGCCGAAGCCAACGCAACTGGCTTCGGCCGCCCCTCGACTTTAAGGGGTCCTTGCCGAAGGGGGCACGAGGACCTACCCGCGAGTATTGACTAATAGTCAATATCTGGCCACGCTCAGAGTCAGCCGTCATCTCCGTCAGGGAGGTCGTCCCGTGGGTGTGGATCAGGAACTGGGCAGGTTGAGCCGGGAGTTGGGGGGTATCCAGCCTCCCGTGTCGTTCGCGGAGCTGGACGCCGGGGAGCTCGCGCGGCTCGCCGAGGCGCTCATGGCCGAGCGTGCGCGCCAGGCGGAGGGCCTGAACCAGGCCGCCGAGGAAGCGCTCAAGCTGGTCCCCGCCCTCGCGCGCGGGGCCGTACGCAAGGTGCTGTTCCGGTGAGCCGCGCCGAAGTGGAGAAGATCGCCCGGCTGGTGGGCGCGGACGCCGGAGAGCTCGGCTTCCTGCGCGGGCTGCCCGATGAGGACGTACGGACGTTCCGCGAGCAGGTCAGCGGCGTACTGAACGACGGCGCGCCCGAGATGCTCGACCGCATCGCCGCCGCGACCAAACTGGTGCCGGCCGGCGTGGCGGCCGCCATCTCGCAGAAGGCGCTCGGACCCCGGCTGGCCGCCGGCGTGGCCGGCCGGCTGGACGCGGGCCGGGCCGCCGACATCATCGAGAAGCTGCCCGTCTCCTTCACCGCCGAGGCCTGCGGACACCTGGACCCCCGGAAGATCGCCGGGATCGTCGACCGGCTCGACGAGGGCCTCGTCGTACGCATAGCCGTCACCCTCGCCGAGAACCGGGACCACCTCACCATGGGCCGGTTCGTCGGGCACATGAGGGACCGGGTGCTGCGCCGGATCCTGGAACAGGTGGACGACGCGGCGGTGCTGCGCGCCGGGTTCTACGTCGACCTGCCCGAGCGGCTGCCCCGCATCCTGGAGCTCATGGGCGATGACCGGCTCGCCGCGGTGGTACGGGCGGCGGCGGCCGAAGGGCTCTGGGAGGAGGCCCTCGGCGTCGCCGCGATGGTCGACGGCGACCAGCGGCTGCGGATCGCCGAGCTCACGGCCCGGCTCGACGGGGCCGAGCTCGCCTCACTCGTGCGGGTGACCCACGAAGCCGGCCTCTGGGAGTCCCTGCTCCCGCTCGTCGCGCTGCTCGGCGAGGACGACCGGCTCACCGTGGCCCGGCTTGACTCCCTGCGGGATCCCGACGTGCTGGCCGGAGCGGTACGGGCGGTCGTGGCGACCGCACTGTGGGGGGAGTTCCTGCCGCTGGTCCGGGCCCTGCCCGAGGAGGCGCGGAAGGTGGTGGCCGACGCCGCCGCGGGACTGGGCGACGCGGAGCTCGAGGGACTCGTGCGCGAGGTCGACGAACAGGACCTGTGGGAACTGGTCCTGCCGCTCGTCGAGCTCATGGACGAGGCGGGCAAGGAGCGGATCTTCGCGCTGCCCGCCTTCCAGGACCAGCGGGAGTAGGGGACCTCCGGCTGGGCCGGACGGGCCACCGGCGGGGCTTCTCCACTCGGAGGAGGGGCCCCACCGTCTGGTAACAGTGGGTCACATGCTGCCTCCCCACGCCATGTTGAGCTTCCTGCTCGGCGCCGCCCTCCTCGCTCCCCTCCCGTTCGCAACCACCGGCGGCCGCACCGTCGACTACCGCGGGCTGCGCCTCACCGTCCCCGCCGACTGGCGCATCGTCGACCTCGACCGCACCCCCGAAGCCTGCCTGCGCCTGGACCTGCCCACCCTCTACCTCGGGCACGCCGGCACCCAGGGTGACTGCGGGGCCGCCCGGGCCGCAGCCCCCCGTGCGGACACCCTGCACCTGGAGCCCCTCGACGGTGCCCCGCCGCGCGCCGACATCCCGACGGTGCCGGGGGACGGGGGCGATCCCCTGCCGAAGGTGCGGGGCGACAGCAACGAAATCCGCTACGCCCTGCGCCGCGCCGGGGTGATGGCCACCGTCTCCTACGGGGCCACGCCCGAGGCCGTACGCGGGGTACTCGGCCGGGCGGCCCGCGCCGCGCTGACGGCCCCGCCCGCGCAGGGCCCGGACCCGCGCCCGGGTCCCGCCAGGCCCCCGGTCCCCGCCGAACCGGCCGTCTCCGTCGGCCCCGGCCCCCGCCCCCGCAAGGCAGCCCAGGAGCCCTACCGGGGCGAGGGGTTCGACGCCTGCACCGCTCCCACCGAGCGGGCCATGAACGCCTGGCGGACCGACTCGCCCTTCGGCGCGGTCGGCGTCTACATCGGGGGCCGGGCCCGCGCCTGCGCCCAGCCGCAGCTCACCGCGCGGTGGGTGACCCGGCAGATCGAGGCGGGCTGGCACCTGATGCCGATCTGGGTCGGCCCCCAGCCCTGGCACAGCGCCGGCACCGGGCTCGCCACCGACCCGTCCGAAGCCAACGACCAGGGCAAGGCCGCCGCCGAGGGCGCCGCCCAGGCGGCCACCGCGCTGGGCCTGGCCGAGAACACGGTCCTCTACAACGACCTGGAGAACTACACCGACCGGGCCACCTGGGACGCCCCGGTCGTCGCCTACCTCACCGCCTGGACGGTCCGGCTGCACGAACTGGGCTACCGCGCGGCCGCGTACGTCTCGGCGAGCTCCGGGGCGAAGGCGCTGAGCGCCCACTACGCCCAGGCCCCGGACGCCATGCCCGACGTGCTGTGGGTGGCCCGCTGGAACGGCGCCGCCTCCGTCACCGACGCCGACCTCGGACTGCCGGCGGGCACCCGCCAGTGGGCCGGGGCGCGCCGGGCCCACCAGTTCCGGGGAGACCACGACGCCACGTACGGGGACGTGACGATCAACATCGACCGGAGCTGGGTGGACGTCGACCCCGCCGCCCTGCCGAAGGGCCGGCCGCCCCTGTACTAGCGCCGTGAGCCCGGAGCGTCCTCGCGGGCCGGCTCGTCGTCGTTGCCCCGGCGGATGGTGCGCAGGCCGCGCGCCGGGGTCCACGAGCGCACCACCAGGTCATCGCCCTCGACGCCGACGTGGACCACCTCCGTCAGCTCGGCGCGGAAGAGGTCGAAGGGGTGCGGCGTGTCGTTCTCCTCGGCCTCCTCCGCGTACCGGTGGAGCTCGGGCTGTTCCACGATCTCCACCGCGCGCCCGGCGATCCGCACGTCACCGTCCGGCATGGTCTCGCCCGCGCCCGGATTGGTGTGCAGCGCGAAGCGCCCGTCGCGCCGCAGGTCCTTCCCCTTCATCGAACCCGGCATCATGCCCAGCCACAGTTCGCCGCCGCGGATCTCGACGTTCAGCCCGGTCGCGCGGGGGGATCCGTCCTTGCGCAGGGTCGCCAGGACGTGGTGCGGAAACTGAGCGAAGCGCGCCTGGACGGCCGCGGCGAATTCCGGTTCGGCCTTCTCGAATGCGGCCCAGTTGTTCGTCGTCATACGTCCATCAAAGCGCGAGGCACCGACAACGGCGGGTCAGGCGCGCACGATGCCCGCCGCACGGGCCGCGGCCAGCCACGCCGGGAACTCGGCGACCAGGTGGTCGTACAGCACCGAGTCCGCGACGGCGCCCGGGTCCGCCCCGGCGTGGAAATAACCCGCGTTGTCCACCGGCCGCTTGCCGGGAACGGGGAGCTCGTCGAGCCGGCGCAGGAAGTCGAACTGCGTACTGCGCGTGTTCCCGAAGCCGATGAACTGCCAGAAGAGCGGCAGGCGCGCCGCCTTGCACAGGTACTTCTCGGCGGCGAGCTTGTTGACTGGCCCGCCGTCCGTCTGGAAGACGACGAGCGCCGGGGCCGCGGACCCCGAGTCGAGGTAGTGGTCGATCACCGCGTCCATCGCCGCGTGGTACGCCGTCTTGCCCATGTGGCCGAGCCCGGCGGCGATCTCGGTGACCCGCCCCGCGTGGGCGGCGAGGGAGACCTCCTCCAGCGCGTCGACCTCCGTGGAGAAGAACACGACGGGTACGCGGCCGTCGGCGTCCAGGTGCGCGGACAGCCCGAGCACCCGGTCAGCGAGGGCCTGCACGCTGCCGTCCTCGTAGTACGGGCGCATCGATCCGGAGTAGTCCAGGACCAGGTAGACCGCCGCGCGCCCGCCCTCCAGGCCGTGCTTGCGCAACGAGACCCCGGCGCTCTTGTAGAGGCTCACCAGCGCCGGGGCGGTCTCTTCGATCTTCCGGAGGTCCATCGCACTGCCCGTCATGGGCCCGAGGCTACGGCAGCGGCCCGGCGCGGCGGCTCTCCAGCTCCGCGATGTCGTCGAGCATGGCGGCCGCGAGGTCGCGCTCGGAGGCGTAGTACCGCTCCGCCCACTTGAGGGTGAGCGTCGGGTAGGCCCAGGCGGCCTCTCCCTTCGCCCCGTCCGCGTCGGCCACCGCGCGCCGCCGCATCTTCTCCGCGAACTCCTGGTGCTGTACGAGTACTTCGCTCATCTGCTCCGGCTCCAGCAGGTGGCCGAGCCACAGCCGCAGCATCGGACCGTGCTTGAGCACCGGCGGGTCGACGGGCGCCTCGCGCGCCCATTCCCGTACGGCCGTCATGCCCTCGTCGGTGATCCGGTACACCCGCTTGTCGCGGGTGCCGGTCTCCTGGGCGACCAGCCGCGAGGAGGCGTAGCCGGCCTGCTCCAGGCGCTTGAGCTCGCTGTAGATCTGGCTGAAGGACGGGCTCCAGTAGAAGAAGCGCAGCGACCGGTCCGACCACTTCTTCAGGTCGTATCCGGAGAGCTCCTCCCCGAAGGAGAGCAGCCCGAGCACCGCCCAGCTGGTCGCGGGGAGCGCGCGCTTGTTCGTCTCGTCTGCCACGCAGCGCAGTCTACGACCGGTCTTCGTGGTGGCTCTTCCCCCGGCAAGGCATGACTGCTAGAAGTATTCCTACTCGACATATATGGAGGGCTGAGCCGTGTCCGTCTCCCTCGGGGGCAAGGTCGTCGTCATCACCGGCGCCGGACGCGGCCAGGGCGCGGCCGGCGCCCGGCTGTGCGCGGAAGCCGGCGCGCGGGTCGTGGTCACCGACATCCGGGAGGAGGAGGGCCGCGCGGTCGCCGGATCGCTCGGCGACCAGGGCCTCTACGTACGGCACGACGTGGCCGACGCCGACAGCTGGGCGGAGGTGGCGGCGCAGGCCGTACGGGCCTTCGGCACCGTCTCGGCGCTCGTCAACAACGCGGCGCTGTGGCGCACCGCGCACGTGGAGCGGCAGCGTCTCGAGGACTTCGAAGCCCTGCTCCGAGTCAACCTGCTCGGCCCTTTCCTCGGCATCCAGGCGGTGGCCCCGCTGCTGCGCGCCGCCGGGGGCGGCTCGATCGTCAACGTCTCCTCCACCGCCGGGCTGACCGGCATCCCGGGCCACGCGGCCTACGGATCGACCAAGTTCGGGCTGCGCGGGCTGACGAAGTCGGCGGCGCTGGACCTGGCGGGGGACGGGATCCGGATCAACTCGGTGCACCCGGGGGCGATCGACACCCCGATGGTCGGCGAGGCGGTCGCTGGGCGGGACTGGTCGCACGTGCCGCTGGGCCGGATCGGCCGCCCCGAGGAGGTCGGGGAGCTGGTCCTCTTCCTCTGCTCGGACGCGTCCTCGTACATCACGGGCGCGGAGTTCACGGTCGACGGCGGGCTGACGACGCGATGAGCGCCTCGCGCCCCGCGGCGAGCGGCTCCCCGGGGGCCGGGACGCGCACATCACCCGGCATGATGTGCGCATGTCGATATCGGTCTCCGGGGCGTTGGTGCGCAACTCCCTTGCTCTCGCCGCGGAGTTCGCCGCCGTTCTGCTGGTGCGGGGTGACCGGCCGCACTGGCTGCCGGTCATGCTGGTGCTGTTCGCCTTCGTGTCCGGGGTGCCGAACGGCACCGACGCCGGCTTCGTCCAGCGGACGGCGCTGGCGATCGGTGCGGTACTGATCGTGGTGTGCGGTGTCCGGGCCTGGGACGAGGTCCTCTGGGAGGCGCTGACCGGGCTCCTGGTCCTGGTCCAGACGATCGCGCTGACCCGAGTCTCCCGGCGCTGACGGCCGGTCCCGCCGGCAGGCTAGAGCCGTTCGATGATGGTGACGTTGGCCTGGCCGCCGCCCTCGCACATCGTCTGGAGGCCGAAGCGGCCGCCCGTGCGTTCCAGTTCGTGCAGCAGGGTCGTCATCAGCTTGACGCCCGTCGCGCCCAGCGGGTGGCCCAGGGCGATCGCGCCGCCGTTGACGTTCACCCGCTCCGGGTCCGCGCCCGTCTCCTTCAGCCAGGCCAGGACCACCGGGGCGAACGCCTCGTTGATCTCGACCAGGTCGATGTCCGAGAGGGACATGCCGGTCTTCTTCAGCGCGTAGGCCGTCGCGGGGATCGGGGCCGACAGCATCCGGATCGGGTCCTCGCCGCGGACCGACAGGTGGTGGATGCGGGCGCGCGGGCGCAACCCGTGTTCACGGACCGCCCGCTCGGAGGCCAGCAGCATCGCCGCCGCGCCGTCCGAGACCTGGGAGGAGACCGCCGCCGTGATCGTGCCGCCCTCCATGACCGGCTTCAGGCCCGCCATCTTCTCCAGGGTGGTGTCCCGGCGCGGGCCCTCGTCCGCCGACACCGTGCCGTACGGCACGAGCTCCCGCTCGAAGCGGCCCTCGTCGATGGCGCGCAGCGCCCGTTCGTGGGAGCGCAGGGCGAACCGCTCCATGTCCTCCCGCGAGATCCCCCACTTCCGCGCGATCAGCTGCGCGCCGTGGAACTGGTTGACGGGGGAGTCCCCGTACCGGGCCCGCCATCCCGCCGACCCCGGGTACGGGCCCTCGGTGAAGCCCAGCGGCTCCGCCGCCTGCCGCGAGGCGAAGGCGATGGGGATCATCGACATGTTCTGGGTGCCGCCCGCGACCACCAGGTCCTGGGTTCCGGACATGACGCCCTGCGCCGCGAAGTGCACGGCCTGCTGCGAGGATCCGCACTGGCGGTCGATGGTGACGCCGGGGACCTCCTCGGGGAGTCCCGCCGCCAGCCAGGCCGTGCGCGCGATGTCCCCGGCCTGCGGACCCACCGTGTCGAGGCAGCCGAAGACCACGTCCTCCACGGCTGCCGGGTCGATCCCGGACCGCTCGACGAGCGCCTTCAGGACGTGCGCTCCCAGGTCGGCCGGGTGGACCTCGGCCAGGCCCCCCTTGCGCCGGCCCACGGGGGTGCGTACCGCTTCGACTATGTAGGCCTCGGGCATCGGAACTCCTCAGGAAGGCGTGCGTGTGGCGATGCCGTCCAGCACCATCGAGAGGTACTGGCGGGCGATCTCCTCGGGACTGTGCCGGCCGCCCGGCCGGTACCAGGACGCCGCCACCCACACCGTGTCGCGCACGAAGCGGTAGGTGAGGCGGATGTCCAGGTCGGCGCGGAAGACCTCGGCCGCGACCCCGCGTTCCAGCGTCCCCAGCCACGCCTTCTCGAACTTGACCTGCGAGTCGGAGAGGTAGTGGAAGCGGGGCTGCGCGGAGAGGTGCCGGGATTCCTTCTGGTAGATGGCGACGGCGGCTCGGTGCCGGTCGATCTCCCGGAACGATTCGGTGACGAGCGCCTCGATGGTCTCCCTGGGCCCGAGGCCTGCGGCGAGCACGGTGTCGTACCCGTCCCACAGCTCGGTCAGGAAGGAGGAGAGGATCTCGTCGAGCATCGATTCCTTGGAATCGAAGTGGTAGTAGAGGCTTCCGGCGAGCATCCCGGCGGCGTCGGCGATCTTGCGGACGGTGGTGGCGTTGTAGCCCTGCGCGGCGAAGACCTCGGCGGCGATGTCGAGGAGTTCGCGGCGGCGCTCGGGCGACGCCGTCACCTGGGGCTTCTTCTTGGCTGTCGGCTTGTTCGTTGGCACGTGCCCATTCTGGTCATACGTCGGCGCCGGGCTACGCGTGCTGACTGCTGACCGAGACGGTCTCGCCCGTCATGTACGAGGAGTAGCCGCCGGCCAGGAAGACGATGACGTTGGCGACCTCCCACGGCTCGGCGTACCGGCCGAAGGCCTCCCGGGCCGTCAGCTCGCGCAGCAGCTCCTCGCTGGTGACTTTCACCAGGTGCGGGTGCATCGCCAGGCTCGGCGCGACCGCGTTGATCCGTACGCCGAACTCGGCGGCCTCCAGGGCCGCGCAGCGGGTCAGCGCCATCACCCCGGCCTTGGCGGCGGCGTAGTGCGCCTGGCCGCTCTGGGCCCGCCAGCCGATGACGGAGGCGTTGTTGACGATGACCCCGCGCCCGCTGCCGGCGGCCCGGAAGGAGCGCATCGCGGCGCGGGTGCAGCGGAAGGTGCCGTTCAGGGTCACGTCCAGGACCCGGGTCCACTGTTCGTCGGTCATGTCGACGAGGTGCGCCGTCCCGCCGAGGCCGGCGTTGTTGACGACGATGTCGAGGCCGCCGAACCTTTCCCCGGCGAGCGAGAAGAGCGCCCGGACCTGTTCCTCGTCGGTGACGTCACAGGGCAGGGAAGCGACGCGCTCGGCGCCGAACTCCGCGGCCAGCGCGTCCTCGCTCTCCTTGAGGCGGCGGGCGTGCGCGTCGCTGATGAGGATGCGGGCGCCCTCCTCGAGGAACCGGCGGGCGGTGGCCCCGCCGATGCCGGCCCCGGCGGCCGCCGTGATGACCGCCGTACGGTCCGTCAGCAGCCCGTGGCCGGTCACGTACTCCGGTGCGTTCATGCCGCGTACCTCCTGGGGAAGGCCGGGGATCCGCTCGGCGACGATCTCGCGCGCCCCGGTGCGGAACTCCTCGACGCTGTCATGGTAGTACGTTAACCTACCAAACACTTGTTAGGGAAGCGTGCCCGTGGAGGACGCGAGGAGGCGAACACCTGATGGACCTGAACCATTCGGCGGACGTGGAGGCCTTCCGGGCCGAGGCGCGGAGCTGGCTGGCAGCCCACGTGCCCGCCGCCCCGCTCCCCTCCCTGGAGACCGGGGAGGGCTTCGCCGCGCACCGGGAATGGGAGGCGCTCCTGCACGCGGAGCGCTGGTCGGTGGTCTCCTGGCCCGAGCGGTACGGCGGCCGGGGCGTCGACATCGAACGGTGGCTGGTCTTCGAGGAGGAGTACTGGGCCGCGGGCGCGCCCGGCCGGGTCTCCCAGAACGGCATCAACCTCCTCGCCCCCACCCTCTTCGACCACGCCACCGACGAACAGCGCGCCCGCGTCCTGCCCCCCATGGCGAGCGGCGAGGTGATCTGGGCCCAGGCCTGGTCGGAGCCGGAATCCGGCTCCGACCTCGCCTCCCTCAAGTCCAGGGCCGTCCGCACCGAAGGCGGCTGGCTGCTGTCCGGACAGAAGACCTGGTCCTCGCGGGCCGCCTTCGCCGACCGCGCCTTCGGCATCTTCCGCACCGACCCCGACGCCCCCAAACCGCACCAGGGGCTCACCTACCTGATGTTCGACCTGCGCGCCCCCGGGGTCACCGTGCGGCCCATCGGCCGCCTCGACGGCAAACCGGCCTTCGCCGAGCTCTTCCTCGACGAGGTCTTCGTGCCCGACACGGACGTCATCGGCGAGCCCGGCCAGGGCTGGCGGATCGCCATGTCCACCACCGGCAACGAGCGCGGGCTCACCCTGCGCGCCCCCGGCCGCTTCCTCGCCGCCGCCGACCGCCTCGTAGGGCTGTGGGAGAGCGCCGGGGACCCCGCGGACACCGCGCTGCGCGACCGGGTCGCCGACGCCGTGGTCGGGGCGCGCGCCTACCAGCTGTTCACCTGGGCCAACGCCTCCCGCTTCGCCGCCGGCCAGACCATCGGCGCCGAGTCCAGCCTGAACAAGGTGTTCTGGTCCCAGTACGACATCGCCCTGCACGAGAGCGCCCTCGACCTGCTGGGTCCCGACGCGGAGCTCGCCGACGGCGAATGGGCCGAACCGTGGATCTTCTCGCTCGCCGGACCCATCTACGCGGGGACCAACGAGATCCAGCGCGACATCATCGCCGAGCGCCTGCTCGGCCTCCCGAAGGGCCGCCGCTGATGCGCTTCCTGCTCACCGAGGAACAGGCGGCCTTCGCCCGCACCCTGCACGGCCTGCTCGCCGCCTCGGAGGTACCCGCGGCCGTACGGGCCTGGGGCGCGGGCGACCACGCCCCGGGCCGGGCGCTCTGGGCGCGGCTCGCCGACACCGGCCTGTTCGCCCTCGCCGCCGACGAGGCCCACGACGGCGTGGGCCCGCTGCCACTGGAGCAGGCGCTCGGCTTCGTGGAGCTGGGCCGGGCCGCGGTGCCGGGCCCGGTCGTGGAGACCGCGGCCGCCGCCGTACTCCTCACCCGGCTCGGCGACGAGACGCTGGCGAAACGCTTCCTGCCGGGACTGGTCGCGGGGGAGAGCACCGCGACGCTGACCCTGCCCGCCGGGGGACCGTACGCCCTGGACGCGGACGCGGCCACGCACCTCTTCACGGTGTCGCCCGCGGGCGAGCTGCGCCTCTCCGCCGCCACCGGCCCGCAGCGGGCCTCCACCGACCCCGCCCGGCGCCTCGCCCTGCCCGACGGCGGCGGCGAGCTGCTCGCGGCCGGCCCGGCGGTCACCGCGGCGGCCCGGGCGGCCGGAAACTGGGCCCGGCTGCTCACGGCCGCCCAGAGCCTGGGCGTCGGCGAGGCGCTCCTCGCCCGCACGGTCGAGTACGCGAAGCGGCGCACCCAGTTCGCCGCGCCGATCGGGAGCTTCCAGGCGGTCAAGCACCGGCTGGCCGACACCCTGCTCGGCCTGGAGTTCGCCCGGCCGCTGCTCTGGGCGGCCGCCCTGTCGCTCGAACCCGGCGAGATCGCGGCGGCGAAGCTGACGGCCGGCGAGGCTGCGTACGCGGCGGCCATGACCGCGCTCCAGCTGCACGGCGCCATCGGCTACACCGAGGAGCTCGACCTCTCGCTGTGGCTGCGCAAGGCCCGACCGCTGCGCGACGCGTGGGGCGGCCCCGCGCAGTGCCGGGCGGCGGTGCTCCAGGGGCGCACGCGGTAGCCGCGAGGGCTCACCACGCGAGGGGTCGACAAATGGGGCCAAATGCGCCACGGATCCGCTGGCCGGGTGAATCTTTACGCCCAAGATCGAGAGGTCCGCCTCGACGTCGTGAACGGCGCCCCGGAGGGGGTGCGGATCGCCCACGACCCAGGCGGGACAAGGGTTCCGGGGCTCCGGGCGGCTCGCGCGGAGGTGGGCGGGCGCCTGCGCGCGCGAGGCGCGCGGGACAGAGGTCACATGCTCGCCCTCGGCACCCCCCGGCCGACGTGTGCTAGCTTAGAGCCCGTTGCAGTTGTGGTACCCATGAACTTTATGTGCGCCTGACGGGAATGCTCCGACAGGCGCTTTTATTGTTTTGCCGGAATCTCCGGATGGGGCCCTTTGCCGCCTATTCAGGAGATTCAAAATGGCACTTGGCACCGTGAAGTGGTTCAACTCGGAAAAGGGCTTCGGCTTCATCGAGCAGGACGGTGGCGGCCCGGACGTCTTCGCCCACTACTCGAACATCGCCACCCAGGGCTTCCGTGAGCTCAACGAGGGCCAGCGCGTGTCCTTCGACGTCACCCAGGGCCAGAAGGGCCCGCAGGCCGAGAACATCCTGCCTGCCTGACGTATTCAGCACGCCGGGGTCCGCACCGAGTAGGTGCGGGCCCCGGCTTGTCTGCTGTTTCGACCCGTTTGCAGCAGTTGTTTGCAGTACCTGCCGGTTTCAGGAGGGCTTTCTCGCATGACCAGCTCCAGCTCCGCACGACCCAGCCGCCGCCCCACCCGGGGTCGAGGTGCGGCCCAGGGACGTCCGAAGACTGGCGCGGGACGGCAGAAGTCCGCCCCCGTGGCCAGGCCCCAAGAATTCACCATGCCCGAACCGCTGACCCCGGCCCTGTCGCCGGTGGACGCGTTCGAGGACATGGACATGCCCGAGGCGCTGCTGAAGACCCTCGCCGCCCAGGGCGTCACCGAGCCGTTCCCGATCCAGGCCGCGACCCTGCCGAACTCCCTGGTCGGCCGTGACCTCCTCGGCCGCGGCCGCACCGGCTCCGGCAAGACCCTCTCCTTCGGTCTGCCGACCCTGGCCTCGCTGGCCGGCGGCCACACCGAGAAGAAGAAGCCCCGCGCGATCATCCTGACGCCGACGCGTGAGCTCGCGATGCAGGTCGCGGACGCCCTCCAGCCCTACGGCGACGTGCTCGGCCTCAAGATGAAGGTCGTCTGCGGCGGTACCTCCATGAGCAACCAGATCTTCGCTCTGGAGCGCGGCGTCGACGTCCTCGTCGCCACCCCGGGCCGTCTGCGCGACATCATCAACCGCGGCGCCTGCTCCCTGGCGAACGTCCAGGTCGCGGTCCTCGACGAGGCCGACCAGATGGCGGACCTGGGCTTCCTGCCCGAGGTCACCGAGCTGCTCGACCAGATCCCCGGCGGCGGCCAGCGCATGCTCTTCTCCGCCACCATGGAGAACGAGATCGGCACCCTGGTCAAGCGCTACTTGACCAACCCCGTCACGCACGAGGTCGACAGCGCGCAGGGCAACGTCACGACCATGACGCACCACGTCCTCGTCGTGAAGCCGAAGGACAAGGCGCCGGTCACGGCCGCCATCGCCGCCCGCAAGGGCCGCACGATCATCTTCGTCCGCACCCAGCTGGGCGCCGACCGCATCGCCGAGCAGCTCATCGAGTCCGGCGTGAAGGCCGACGCGCTGCACGGCGGCATGACGCAGGGTGCCCGTACCCGCGTCCTCGCCGACTTCAAGGACGGCTACGTCAACGCGCTCGTCGCCACCGACGTCGCCGCCCGCGGCATCCACGTCGACGGCATCGACCTGGTCCTGAACGTGGACCCGGCCGGCGACCACAAGGACTACCTGCACCGCTCGGGCCGCACCGCCCGCGCCGGCAAGTCGGGCGTGGTCGTCTCCCTCGCCCTGCCGCACCAGCGCCGCCAGATCTTCCGCCTGATGGAGGACGCGGGCGTGGACGCCTCGCGCCACATCGTCCAGGGCGTCGGCGCGTTCGACCCCGAGGTCGCCGAGATCACCGGTGCCCGTTCGCTGACGCAGGTTCAGGCCGACTCCGCGAACAACGCCGCGAAGCAGGCCGAGCGCGAGGTCGCCGACCTCACCAAGCAGCTGGAGCGCCTGTCGCGCCGTGCCGTCGAGCTGCGCGAGGAGGCCGACCGCCTGGTCGCCCGCTCCGCGCGTGAGCGCGGCGAGGACCCGGAGGCCGCTGTGGCCGAGGTGGTCGAGGCCGCCGTGGCCGAGGTCGCGGCCTCCGTGGCCGAGCCGGTCGCCGAGGAGCGCCCCGCGTTCCAGAGCCGTGACGACCGTGGCAACTTCGAGCGCCGTGACAACCGTCGCGACGACCGTGGTGGCGACCGCGGCGGTGACCGTGGCGGCTTCCGCCGCGACGACAACCGCGGTGGCGACCGTGGCGGCTTCCGCTCCGGTGGCGACCGTCCCTCCGGTGGTGGCTTCCGCTCCGGTGGCGACCGTCCGTCCGGTGGCGGCTTCCGCTCGGGCGGCGACCGTCCGTCCGGTGGTGGCTTCCGTCGTGACGACCGTCCGTCGGGCACCTTCAACCGTGACGACCGCGGTGGCGACCGTGGCGGCTTCCGCTCCGGTGGCGACCGTCCCTCCGGTGGTGGCTTCCGCTCCGGTGGCGACCGTCCGGCCGGTGGTGGCTTCCGCTCGGG
>NZ_JAGGOW010000062.1:0-21304 GCF_018614135.1 Streptomyces sp. ISL-66 | reverse complement strand
GTCCGTCGGGCACCTTCAACCGCGACGACCGTCCGTCGAGCACCTACAACCGCGACGACCGTCCGTCGAGCACCTACAACCGTGACGACCGCGGTGGCGACCGTGGCGGCTTCCGCTCCGGTGGCGACCGTCCGGCCGGTGGCGGCTTCCGCTCCGGTGGCGACCACCGCCCGTCGGGCTCCGGCTCGACCGGCTCCTCCTTCGGCGGCCGTCGTGACGACAAGCCCCGCTGGAAGCGCAACGGCTGATCCGAGGCTCTGAGCCGACCGATCTGAAGCAGGGCCCCCACGACACCACGTCGTGGGGGCCCTGTTCGCGTCCCGGCCCGGTGCGGCCCCCGCGCCGACATCCCCGGACGGGAGAGCCGATATGCGATCGGTGCTCCGGCGGTCTGCGGCTATGCTCTGGGGTGAGCACGTCGAGGGCCATTAGCTCAATTGGCAGAGCAGCGGACTTTTAATCCGTTGGTTGTCGGTTCGAGTCCGACATGGCCTACTGCTCCCAGTGCCCCGTCCGGTCCGCCGGACGGGGCACTGCGTCGTTCGGGGACGGCTCCGGGACTCCCCGGGGGCCTGCCGGGTGCTGCGCCAGATCCGGCCGGACAGCCCCGAGTTGGCCGTCTCCAGTCGGGTTCTAGCGTCCTGACCTGCAGTGATGTCCGTTCCTGAGGTGGTGCGGAGGCCAATTGGCCCAGGGCTCCTCCCGGATGGCGTAGAGTGAGGTTTACCGACGCGGGGTGGAGCAGCTCGGTAGCTCGCTGGGCTCATAACCCAGAGGTCGTAGGTTCAAATCCTGCCCCCGCTACTCAGTACGAAGGCCCGGTTCCCCTTGGGGAACCGGGCTTTCGTCGTACGTGGAGTCATACGCGGAGCCGTGCACGGGCCGTGGTCCGCGTCCCGCCTCACCCGAACGGGCCCGCCCGGGTCGCCGAACCGGCCCTCCTGCGGCGAGCCTTGGGGGACGAGGCGGCGGCGGGCCCGCACCCGATGCGACGGACCGGGCGGCAGGAGAACAGCGTGGCGCGGCTGGGCCGGCAGGGCAGGGGCGAGCGTGCGTTCGGCGCGTTCGCCGCCAGCGCCGTGGTCCGCAGGCTCGTCAAGATGCTCCCGGCCGCCCTGATCGCCGTGGGATTCCTCTTCGACGTTCTCACCCCGCCCAGCTTCACGGGTTCCCCCTTCTTCTCGGCCGCCCCGCTGATCGCCGCTCCCCTCTTCACGCTCCGGGTCACCGTCCTGACCGGGATCGCGGCCACGCTCGCCGTGATGGTGCTGCACGTCTACAACGGCACCACCTGGAAGGTGGAGGCCATGACCGAGCTGGTCACCGTCGTGACCGTCTGCGGGCTGGCCACGCTGATCAACGTGGTCGTGCGGCGCGGTACGGAACAGCTCGCCTCGGCGCGCGGGATCGCCGAGGCCGCCCAGCGCGCCGTACTGCCGACGCCCGCGGAGCGGATCGGGGGCCTGCACGTCGCCGCTTCGTACGAGGCCGCGCAGGCGGACGCCTCCATCGGCGGGGACCTGTACGCCGTCCAGGACACCCCGTACGGCGTCCGGCTGGCGGTGGGCGACGTACGGGGGAAGGGGCTGGGGGCGGTCGAGGCCGTGGCCGTGGTGCTCGGGGCGTTCCGGGAGGCGGCGGAGAGCGAGCCGTCGCTGGAGGCGGTGGCGCAGCGGCTGGAACGGGCGCTGGCCCGCGAGGGCATCCGGCGCGACAGCCTGGACGCGGTGGAGGGGTTCACCACGTGCGTGCTCGGTGAGATCCCGCCGGGCGCGGGCCTGCTGCGGCTCGTCAACCGGGGCCACCCCGAACCGCTGCTGCTGTTCGCGGACGGGGCGCTCGCGGCGCTGACCCCGGCGGAGGCGGCGCTGCCGCTGGGCCTGGGGGACGTGGGCGGCTGGCCCGACCGGGCGCAGGAGTGGCCGTTTCCGCCGGGGGCCACGCTGCTCTTGTACACGGACGGGCTGACGGAGGCCCGGAACGCTTCCGGTGCCTTCTACGATCCGGCGGCCCGGTTGCTCGGCCGGGTCTTCCCCGGGCCGGACGAGCTGCTGAGCGCGCTCAGCAGCGATGTCCGCCGGCACACGGGCGGCGCGGCGACGGACGACATGGCGCTGCTGGCCCTCGCGCGGCCCGGCGAGCGGCAGCCCGACCGGCGGCGGACGGTGCCGGTGGTGCCGAAAGACGACTGAGCGTGACCGGAATGCCGCATTCAGCAAGGTTCTTGACGGGGTGTCAATGTGACGTTGTGGCGCGAGGGGCGGGCGAGTCGCCTGATTTTTGCCCGAGTTGATCCCTGAATGCTAATAAAAGTCCTGGCCAGAGCCGTTCGGCGCGTGGCCGATTGTCGTTAACGATCAATCGCAACTGCTTGGAATCACTCCCCTTCTTCTATTACCGTTCGATAACGCAGCGCGGTCGTCCCGGCCGTCGCAAGAGACGGCGCCGTGCGTGTGCCCGTCCATGAGGAGTGTGCCCAGGTGGCCTCCAACTCGCCTGCCCATGAAGGCACCGACCTCCAGGATCCGCCCACCGCCGGCGCCTGGGGCGAGTGGAACCCCACCGAGGACTCGGCCCGGCCGCCGCGCGGCAAGCACCGCGTGCTCAAGCAGCGCGGCGGACTCGCCCGCTCCTCCACGGTGCTCGGCGTCGGCGTCATCGCGGCCGTCGGCGCGGGCGGCATCGCCACCGCGCAGGACCGGCCCCAGGTCGCCATCAGCCTGCCCTCCCTGCCCTCCCTGCCCTCCCTGCCGGGCGCCCTGGGCGGCGAGGACGACGGCGCCCCCCGCGCCACCGGCAGCGGTACGGACGCCGACACCGGCAGCGGGGCGCGCCCGGAGGGGACCCGGACCGGGATCATCCCGCGGCAGGCGGACCGGAGCGCCGACGCCGGCGAACTCCTGCGCAGCCGCATCCTCCAGCAGGCCGAGTCCCAGCAGGACGCCGCCGCGGCCCAGGAGCGGGCCGAGACCGAGCGGGCCGCGCAGGAGGCCGCCGCCAAGGAGGCCCGCGAGGCCCAGGAGACCGCGCGCAAGGCGGCCGAGGCGGCCGCGGCCGAACAGGCCGCGAAGGAGGCGCGCGAAGCGCAGGAGGCCAAGGCGGCGGCCGAGGCCAAGGCCGCGCAGCAGGCCGCCGCCGAGTCCGCCGGCAGCTACGCCCTTCCCACCTCCGCCTACACCCTCACCTCGCACTACGGAGACTCCGGCTCCATGTGGTCCTCCGGGCACCACACCGGCCTCGACTTCGCGGCCCCGACCGGCACCCCCGTCAAGGCCGTCGGCGCAGGCAAGATCACCTCGGCCGGCTGGTCCGGTGCGTACGGCTACCGGATCGTGCTGGAACTCCCCGATGGCACCGAGGTCTGGTACTGCCACCTGTCCTCGATGTCGGTCACCGGCGGCTCGGTCGCGGCGGGCGACACCATCGGCCGGGTCGGCGCGACCGGCAACGTCACCGGCCCCCACCTCCACCTCGAAGTGCGCGAAGGCGGCTCTACGGTGGACCCGCTGGCGTGGCTGAGGGCAAAGGGACTGACCGTCTAACGACCGCGGACCGCGGACCGCGGACCGCGCGGTTCGGACAGCGGAGCCGACCGCGGATCGCGCGGAGCCGGTACGCCGACCAGCGCGGGGCGGAGCGGATCGAAGGAGGGCGGCAGCAGCTCCTCCAGCACCGCCGCCCGGGACAACGCCGGCCCCGCCGTCGCACGGCGCAGCCAGAGCCGGCGCAGCAACTCCCGCTCCCGGCCGGTGAAATCCGGCTCGCGGGCCGGGCCGCCGCCGCGCGCCCGGCGCCGTAGCAGGGCGAGGGCCACCGCGTCCGCCTCGTACCGGGCGACGGCGCGCGCCGCCGGACGGCCACCCGTCCTGCGGGCCAGCGCGCGGGCCAGCGAACGCGCCGGCATCGACACCAGCGCGGGCACCTCGGCCGGGCCCAGCCAGCCGGCGGCCGCGTACACCGCGAGCTCCCCGGCGACGGCCTTCAAGCGCCGGCGCCGTATCCACACGGCCAGCCACACCAGCAGCCCGAACACCGGGACCATCACGCAGCCGTAGACCACGTAGAAACCGGACTCCCCGAGGTCGGAGGAGCTGTTCCACAGCGCGTGCAGCCCCATGGCCGGGGCCAGGCCCAGCAGGGGCAGGCCGATCCGGCGCGTGCGGCCCGAGGCGAGCGCGGCCGCGCCGAAACCGAGGCCCGTGAACACCGTGAACAGCGGGTGCGCGAACGGGGACATGACGGCCCGGACGAAGAACGTCGCGGCCGTCACGGAGTTCAGCACCCCGGTGCCGTTGGCGGCGTCCTCGTCGAAGGCGTTGCCGAGATAGAGGATGTTCTCGGTGAAGGCGAAGCCGACGGCGGTGAAGCCGGCCACCACGAAACCGTCGGCCGGGCCGGTGAACTGCCGTCTGCGGAACAGGAACACCAGCAACAGGGCGGCCGCCTTGGCGCTCTCCTCGACCACCGGCGCGATGGCCACCGAGCCCAGCTGATCGGCGTCGGAGGGATCGGCGGTGGTCGCGGCTATCCACTGGGTGGCGAAACTGTTGGCCAGTATGGCGATCAGCGCCGCGGCGCACGCGCCCCAGCCGAAGCAGAACAGCAGCTGCGCCCAGGGATGCGGCGAGGCCCGGCCCAGCCAGCGGAACGCCGCCATGAGCGGCGCCACCGGCAACAGGGCCAGGCCGAGACCGACGAAGAAGCCGGGCGTGCCCGTCTGTTCCCGCACGAGCTCCAGGATCGCGACGCCGGAGGCGGCGAGCAGCGCGACGAGTGCGTACGTACGCGCTCGGGGCGTTCGGAGCACGTGCGGCAACCGGCGTGCGGGGAGATCGCGGGGCGGTCGGGTCGCTCGGGACACGCGATGACTCTACCGAGCGGACCAGACACGCGGAGTGACGTTGTCAGTTCTCCGCGTTACCCGTGCGGCGGAAGAGGAGATCGTGTACGACGTGGCCCTTGTCGAGGCCCTGGCCCTCGAAACGGGTGAGGGGACGGAAGTCGGGGCGGGGCGCGTAGCCGCCGTCGGCCTGCGTGTTCTCGAACTCCGGCTGCGCGGTGAGCACTTCGAGCATCTGCTCGGCGTACGGCTCCCAGTCGGTCGCGCAGTGCAGGATCGCCCCGGGCGCCAGGCGGGTGGCGGCCAGCGCGAGGAACTCGGGCTGGATCAGCCGCCGCTTGTGGTGGCGGGACTTGGGCCAGGGGTCGGGGAAGTACACGCGGAGCCCGGCGAGGGAGTCCGGCGGCAGCATCTCGCGGAGCAGGATGATGGCGTCCCCGTTGGCGACGCGGACGTTGGTCAGACCGTTCCGCTCCGCGAGGGCGAGGAGGTTGCCCTGCCCCGGAGTGTGCACGTCGGCGGCGAGGATCCCGGTCCCCGGATCGGCGGCGGCCATCTGCGCGGTGGCCTCGCCCATGCCGAAGCCGATCTCCAGCACGACGGGCAGCCCGCCGAACATCTGCTTGAGGTCGATGACCTCGTGCCCGTCGATGTCGAACCCCCAGGTCCCCCAGAGCCGCTTCAGGGCTTCGCCCTGACCGGTGGTGACCCGGCTGCGCCGGGGCTGGAAGCTCCGGATCCGACGCTCGTAGTGCGAGCCCGCCGGATCGGGCGTGGGCCCGTCGGGGAACCGGGGCTCGGTCCGCCACTTCGGGGGCGCGTAGGTGGATGCCTCCGGCGTCGGCTCGGGGGCGGGACTCGGGGGGATGCGGGACTCAGACACAATGCGACCGATTCTACGCGGGCGCACGCCGAACGCCCTCCGGGCCGTCCGCTCCGCCGAGGGTCCGCCGAGGGTCCGCCAAGGGCCCGCGCGGACCGAAATCCAGCGCGGTCGGCGTTCGGGGCGTGGGGTCCGGGGCCGAGCCCGGGCCCGGGGGCCCTACGGATCAGGGCGGAGCACCGGCACGACCACCCGACCCGGAATCACGCCGCGCGCAGCGCGGTGAGCGCCCGGGAGGCGATCTCCCGCCCGATCGGCAGTGAAGCGGTGGCCGCGGGCGACGGCGCGTTCAGGACGTGCACCGTCCTCGCCGACTCCCGGATCAGGAAGTCGTCCACCAGCGTCCCGTCCCGCAGCACCGCCTGCGCCCGGACCCCGGCCGCCGCGGGCACCAGGTCCGCCGCGGTGACCGCCGGCAGCAGCCGCCGTACCGCCTCGACGAACGCCGGCTTCGACACCGAACGCCACACCTCGCCCGCCCCGTACCGCCAGTGCCGCGCGGCCATCCGCCAGGATCCCGGCCAGGCCAGCTCGTCCGCGAGGTCCCGCGGCCGGACCGTGCCCCACCCGTACCCCTCGCGCGCCAGCGCCGGCACCGCGTTCGGTCCGACGTGGACCCCGCCCCCGATGCCCCGCGTCAGATGGACCCCGAGGAAGGGGAACGCCGGATCCGGCACCGGATAGACCAGGCCGTGCACCAGCTCGGGCCGGACCAGGTCGTAGTACTCGCCCCGGAACGGCACGATCCGCATCCCCGGGTCGTCCCCGGCCAGCCGCGCGATCCGGTCGCACTGCAGCCCCGCGCAGTTCACCAGGACCCGCGCGCGCACCACCAGGCCGGTGCTCGTCCGCACCGCCACCCCCGACGCGCGCCGCGAGATCAGATCGACCGCCCCGCCGTAGACGATCTCCGCACCCGAGGATTCCGCCAGCTGCTCCGCGACCCGCCCGTAGTCCACGATCCCGGTGGTCCCGACGTGGATCGCGGCGAGCCCGCGCACCTGCGGCTCGTACTCGGAGATCTGGGTGGGCCCCAGCTCCCGCACCGGGATGCCGTTCTCCCGGCCCCGCTGCACGAGCGCGTGCAGGCGCGGCAGTTCGTCCCGCTCGGTGGCGACGATGAGCTTGCCGGTCACCTCGTGCGCGATGCCGTGCTCGGCGCAGAACTTGACCATCTCGGCCGCCCCGCGCACCGCGAAGCGCGCCTTGAGGGAGCCCGGCTTGTAGTAGATGCCGCTGTGGATCACGCCGCTGTTGCGGCCTGTCTGGTGCCGGGCGGGGCCGTCCTCCTTCTCCAGGACGACCACGCGGGTCCCCGGAGCGAGCCTGGCGAGGGCATGAGCCGTCGACAGGCCGACGATTCCGCCGCCGATCACCAGCACGTCGCAGTCCACCCTGCCCATGCTGCCCAAGCCGCCCACGCTGACACCTCCCACCCCTGCATAGTGCACCCCGCCACTGACAACGAGGCCACGCGGGGCCTATGCCGGGGTCACCAGCAGAGGCCTGGCCCGCTCGCGCAGTTCGGCGACGCGCGGTTCGTCCCCGTACGGTTCCAGCCGGTGCAGCAGGTCCCGTACGTACTCGTTCGTCCGCGCCGAGGAGATCCGGCCCGCGACCTCCACCGCCCGGGTGCCGGCGGCGCACGCCGCGTCGAGGTTCCCCGACTCCAGCTCGGCCACCGCGCTCACGACGAGCCGCAGCCCGTGCGAGCGTACGTACTCCTCCGTCGGCCGCGAAAGGGCCTGCTCCGTGAAGCGCCTTACCTGCCGCGGGAGTTTGAGGTCGCGGTAGCACTCGGCCGCGTCCGCCGCGAAGCGGTCGTAGGAGTAGAAGCCGAGCCAGGTGGGGTCCCCGTCGCCGTCCCGGGCCCGCTCCAGCCAGCCCTCGGCGGCCCGCAGCGCGGCCCCGGCGGCCGCCGAATCGCCCGCCTTCGCGTGCGCCCGCGCCTCGACGAGGCGGAAGAAGCTCATGGTGCGGGCGGTGGCCAGGCCGCGGTTGCGCTCCACGGCGGCCTGCGCCAGGTCCACGCCCTCGTCCGGGAAGTCCCGGTACGTGGCCTGCAGCGACATCGACGCGAGCACGTACCCCCCGAGCGGTACGTCGGCCGCGGCGCGGGCCAGGCGCAGCGCCTGGATGTAGTAGCGCTGGGCGGCTTCCTGCTGGCCCGTGTCGAACGCCATCCAGCCGGCGAGCCGGGTCAGTTCGGCGGTCGCGCCGAAGAGCGCCCGGCCGACCTCGTCGGTGTAGGAGCCGAGCAGCAGGGGCGCCGCGTCCACCCGCAGGCATTCGGGGACCATCGACGAACGCCAGTCGCCGCCCCCGTACTTGGAGTCCCAGCGGCGGGCGTCCTCGGCGGCCTCGCGCAGCTTCGCCACGTCGCTGTGGCCCACGCGCAGCGGACCGGCCTCGGAGGCGGCGGCCGGCGCGGATGCGGGCACGGATGCGGGCACGGCGGATGCGGCGGCGCCGACGCCGGGTGCGGGAGTTTCGCCCGAAGGCTGGGCGGGCACACCCCCGACGAGGGCGCCCGGCGGCGCCGGAAGGCCTTCCGGCGGGGCCGCACCCGGCACCGGTTCGCGCGATGCCGCGGTCGCGCGGGACGGCGCTCCCCGGCGCTGACCCTGCTCGCTGCTGCCCTGCCCCTGTCCCGGCCCCTGTCCCTGACTCCGCCCGCTGCCCGGTCCCTGTCCCAGCCCTTGGCCCGGTACCCCCGGTCCCTGGCTTGGCCCCTGCCCCTGCGCCTTCCCCGTTCCCCGTCCCTGTCCCGCTCCGCCGACCTGGCCCTGGGTCCGACCCGGCTCGCGCGCCACGGAGCCGTCGGCGGGAGATATCAGCCAGCGCGAGGCCGGCGTCGCGTACGCCGACACCGAGAAGGAACCGGCGAGCGACTGCCAGATCCCGCCACCGCCGCGCCGTCCGGCCAGGTCGAGCCGGTACAGCTCGGTCGCCGAGCGCACGGCGGCCCCCACGTCGCGCGGGAAGGCCAGCCCCACCTCGGGCGCCGGATCCGCGTCCGCGAGGCCGATCTCGTGCAGCGGCACGGGCCGGCCGAGCTTCGCGCCGATGGCAGCCGCGATCAGGTGCGGGGCGGCGCCCTGCGGCACCATCCCCTTCGACACCCACCGGGCCACCGACGTCTTGTCGTACCGAAGCGTCAGGCCGCGCTGCGCGCCGAGGTCGTTGACCCGCCGGGCCAGCCCGGCGTTGCTGATGCCCGCGAGGGCGAGGACGGCGCCGAGCTTCTCATTGGGCTCGCGGAGCTCCCTGGACATGCGCCACCCCTCGTCACACGCGGAACGCAGACGCCACCGGGGCATAGGCTCCCGGCATTTCGTAAACCCAGCGTAGTTCCCCGCCTCCCAAGCGTTAAGGCCCCCAGTCCCGTATGGCGGGATTGTTGTCCGTATGCACAGTCGGGGAGGGGTCCGGGCCCGGGGCGCACCTGTCGGTGCGTGCTCCGCCCGTGTGGCCGTGCGCCCGGCCGTGCGCTCTGGCCGCACCGCGGGCCCGACGATTCGATGACGGTGCGTGGGTCGGCCCGCTGCGTGGACCCGACGGGCCGGGGGACGCCGCTGCCTCAATCCCCGCGGGTGGCGGAACGGTCCGGGGGGTGGATCCCGCCCCCCGGACCGCGCCCCGCGGGACGGGCGCCGTCAGTGCGGGCAGGGGCCCGGAAGGGTCCGCAGTACGGTCGAAGAATGGCCGAAACAGACCTATGGGGCGGTGGGAACGGAACGCCAAATACCGCCTGGGCGGGGCGTGTTCGTTTGCATGTGCGCCCCCCAGAACCACTCTCGCACGCCTGTCTCGTGGCAGCATGGTCCCCGAGCCACCCGGGGTCCCGCCGACCGCGCCCAAAAGCGCCGGCCGCGCCGTCCGCACCCCGGTCGGATGCCCACGGCAGGGGAGGCGGCGGTGCGCTGGTTGGTGGGTTGGAGCAGCATCGCCGCGAGCTTCGGCACGGCCGGACGCGTCGCGGGGCACGCCACCGCGCAAAGCTCCGGCCAGGGCGGATACGGCTCCGGCCACAACTCCGGCTACGGATCGGCCCCCGGCTACGGCTCCGGCCCCGACGGCTGGGGCGACGGCCCCGTGCGCGGCGGCCTCGCCGACGCCGACCACCCCGACGACCCGGCGGCCTCCCAGGCCGACCGCACCGTGGTCCCCGTGGGCGCCCAGCTCCTGTGGGGAGACCCCGACCCCCTGTGGGCCGTCGGCGACTGGCGCCCGGACGAGATCCGCACCCTCACCGCCGATCCCGCCGACCCCTTCATCCGGCTCGCCGTGTTCGGCTGCTGCGGCGCCACCGACGAGGAACTCCGCCGCGGCCTCTCCGCCGCCCGCGGCGGCGCGCTGCGCCACCTCACCCAGTGGCCCGGCAGCTACACCGCCGTCGTCCAGGCCGGCCGCCGCATCACCGTCGTCGGCGACCTCGCGGGCGCCCGCCCCGTCTTCTACACGCCCTGGGCGAGCGGGACCGCGTACGCCACCGCCGCCCTCCCGCTCGCCGACCTGATCGAGGCCCAGCTCGACGTCGGCCATCTCGCCACCCTGCTGGCCTGCCCCGACAGCCCGGAGGCGCTGGGCGACGGCACACCGTACGTCGGCGTGCGCCGCATCCCGCCCGGCCACGCGCTGATCCTGCGCGAGGGCTCGCGGGAGATCACCGGGTACGAGGCGGTTGCCTCCCTCGCGGTGGCCGCTCCCGAGGCCGACGCCGAGTGCGCGGTGGAGGGCGTACGGGAAGCTTTGGTCGACGCGGTGCGCGCCCGGCTCACGGCTCCCCGCCATGCCCCCGACACACTGCCCCACGATCCCGGGCCGGTACCAGGAATGGGCCCCGCCGACCGGCGCGCGGCCCGCGGCGCCCCCGCGCCCGTACCCGGAGTCGGCGCCGACCTCTCCGGCGGCAGCGCCTCCGCCACCCTCGCCCTGCTCGCGGCCGGCCTCCCCGGGGCGCCCGGCACGATCCTCAGCCGCACCGGCGAACGCCTCCTCGCCGTCACCTTCAACGACCTGGCCACCCCCCAGGGCCGCGAACCCGAACTGGAACGCGCCCACGCCATCGCCGCCAACCCCCGCCTGCACCACGTGGTCGTGGCCGCCGCCGAGGAAGCGCTCCCGTACGCGGACCTCGACGGTCCGCTCACCGACGAGCCCGGCCCCTCCCTCGTCTTCGCCGCCCGCGAGCGCCGCCGCCTGGCCGCCGGATCGGCGGACCACTTCACCGGCCACGGAGCCCGCCAGGTCCTCGACGCCCACCCCGCCCGGCTCGCCGACCTCCTGATGGACCGCCGCAGACGCCACCTGCTGCGCCCGGCCTTGGCCCTGGCCCGCTCGTCCCCCGGCGACTCCCTCCTCGTCCCGTTCACCGTCCCGCTCACCGTCTACTCCGCCGCCCGCCGCCTGGCGCGTACGCCGTACCGCGCGGGCATGGAAGCGGCCGCCGCCCGGCTGCGCGAAGGCGGCGCGGGCACCGGCCCCTCCTCCCCCGTGGACGCCTCGCTCGCGGCCCTGACCTGGTCCCGCCCCGGCCCGGCGGCGGGCTGGCTGACCGGCGAGGCCCTGGCAGAGGTATCGATCCGCCTGACCGCCGCCGCCGGCCGCCCCCCGCTCTCCCTGCGGCCCGGGGAGGCCCGGGCCCGCGCGGCCCTGGCCCGCCACGCCGCCGACCACCGGGTCTTCGAACAGGCCGTGGAAGTCCGCAGCCAGCGCCTGCACGCGCCCTTCCTGGACAACCAGGTCGTACGGGCCGCCCGCGCCCTCCCCGAATCCCTGCGCGTCCAGCCCGGCGCGCGGGCCGCGATCCTGCGCAGCGTCCTGTCCTCGGCCGGGGTCCGCGAACTCCCCGCGGGATGGGGCGCCACCACCCACGCCCCGAACGAATCCGCCACCCGCCTGGGCCTGCGCGCGGCCCTCCCGCACCTGCTGTCCCTCTTCGCGACCCCGCTCCTGGCGGACGCGGGCCTGATCGAGGCCCGCGTCGTCCGCCAGGCCCTGCTCGACGCGGCGGACGGCCGCCCGGTCCCGCTGGACGGCCTGGCCGAACTCGTCTCGATGGAACTGTGGCTGGGCCGCCTCCTCTCCCGCCGGGGCACCTGCTGGACGGGCACCTCCACCCCCCGCCGCCGAGCGGTCCCCAAGGGCGTCCCCCTCCGCCGCCCGGCCCTCTCCTAGTGCGGTGACCGGAAGGGTTCACCGGGTTGCGACGCCCGGCACGGCACCGCGCGGCCACAGCACCGGCACGCACAGGGCGAATGCAGCCGGGCCGAGAAGATCCATCGCCGCCGGTGAACCTCGGCCTCGCCAAGGACAGCCGGGGCACGGTCGACCCAGAGGCCCGGTCACCTGGGGAAATCCGCGGGGGCGAGGGACCCCCGACCCGACGTCCCCGTCAGCGACAGCTGATCACCGCGTCGACCCAGCTCGCCAACACCGGCAACGACCCGCTTCCCACCCGCTCCACGACCAGCCGCAGCGTCTTGTGCCCTGACAACGACACGGACACGCTCGCCGCCGGGTCCTCCCGCCCGATCACCGCCGACCGCCACAGCCGCTGCCCGTCCCCGTACACGGAGAACCGCACCTCGCCGTCCGTGTACAGCGACAGCCCGTCCACCCCGGCCCGCGCGGTGAAGTCCGTGCACTGCCGGTTGAGCGCGATCTGCACGGAGGACCGGGAGTCGACGGTGATCCCGTGGGCGAACCGCTGCCCGCCGATCCTCAGCCCCCAGCGCTGCCACACCCAGCTGCTCTGCCAGGTCTGGATCTCGGGACCGTCGTGGTCGCCGTACGCGGAGCGGCCCAGCCGGGCGATCCGGAACGCCTGCGCCGCCGGCGCCGGCTTCGGCGGCGCCTTGAGACGCGGAGTCGGACGGGGACTTGGGCCGGGGCTCTGGCTACGCCCAGGGCTCGCCGACCGCCGCACCCGGCTGGGGGAAGGCGCCGGCGCGGCCGGAGCCTTGGCCGGCGGAGTGGTCACGCGCGCCGGCGCCGGCTGCGCCCGCGTCGGGCTCGGCTCCTGCGAGGCCGGAGCGGAGGGCTTCGCCGCAGGCACGATCGGCGCCGCCATGCTCGGCGCGGGCTTCGCGCTCGCGGGCGGCTCGGCGTCGTCACCGGCCAGCGCGAACACCACCCCGGCCGCGGCGGCGACCACGACTCCGGCGGCGATGGCCGCCTTGGCCGGAAGCCCCAGCCCTTCCGAAGCCAGGGCCCCACCGGCCCCACCGGCTCCGCCCGTTCCGGCGGCCCCACTGGCCGCGGCACCCCCGGCGGCTCCACCGGCGGTGCCCGCACCCGTCACCCCGACGGTCGATCCTCCCGCGGCGGCCCCGGCACCGCCCGCGGCGACGGCCCCGCCGGCCACGACTCCGGCCGCCTTGGCCGCGTACCCGGCGGCGAACCACCCGATGACGGCGATCGGCAGCAGTGCGGGAATGCCCGCGTTGACGTCCTTGAGCTCCCGGGCGGCGACCCGGCACCGGGCGCACTCCTCCAGGTGCTTGCGCAGCCCCCGCTCGGCCCGCATCCGCAGGCCGCCGCGGGCGTACGCCCCGAGCCGGTCGGCGTACCGGGCGCAGTCCCCGCCCGAGCTCAGCGCGGTGCTCACGTGGGCCTGGAGGTATGCCTGCTTGAGACCCTCCCGGGCCCGACTGGCCAGTACCGCGGTCGCGTTGGCGCTCAGCCCGAAGAGAGGGGCGATCGCGCTCGGGGACGCCTCCTCGACGGTGGTGTGCCACAGCACGGCCTGCCACCGCTCGGGCAGGCTCCGGAAGGCCTGCATGGCGAGCGACTGCTCGGCCTCGTGCATCGCCCGCACGTCGGCGCCGAGTTCCAGGGTGTCGTCCCCGGCCAGCCCGACCCCGCCGTCGCCGGACGCGGAGGCCTGCTCCGCGAACAGCGCGAAGTCCTCGACCAGATGCTCCCGCTTCGCGGTTTTCGCCCAGGCCGCGGCGACCCGTCGCACGGTGGTCAGCAGATAGGCACGGACGGACTGATCCGGACCGGCGCCTCCCCGTACCGCCTGGAGGGTGCGCGCGAACACCTCGGCCGTCAGATCGTCGGCCGTGTGCCCGTCCCGGCAACAGGTGCGGGCGTAGCGCCGTACGGCATCGGCGTGCCGGCGGAACAGCTCCTCGTACGCACCGTCGTCGCCCCCGCGCATGCGGGCGATCAAGTCCCCGTCGGACGGGGGCAGCTCACCGCTGGCTCCGGCGGCGTGCCGCCCGCCCGGTTCGCGCTGCGCCGGCACCTGCCGCGCGGGCAGATCACCCGCCTCGACTTCGCCGCCGACGCCACCGTAGGGCTCTTCCCGACCGTCAACGCTCATCGCGAAAGCCCCCGCACGACACACTCAACCGGTACACCGATCCAGCGTGTCACACGGCGAACACGCCCCGTGTCCGTCTGCACACCATCCACTCATCCGGGCACAATGCCGGGAATTGCCGTACGCCACCCCACCTGCTCGAGCGAGCCGCCATCCGACGGCTCCGAGCCGGCGCCAGCCGGCCCACGCTATGGAGTCGACCGGAGCCGACCCGACCGGAGCCGACCCCCGAGCCGATCCGAGCCGACTCCCGAGCCGACCCGGCCGGAGCCGACCCGGACGCATCAGACCGTCCGGGACCGCAGCCCCTCGAGCAGGATGTCGAGCAGCCGTGCCGAAGCCGCGGCCTGCTGCGCCGCGTCCGGCAGGGCCGGCGCGGCCGTGGCTATCACCAGCAGCACATCGGCCACCGTGACGTCGCCCCGCAGTTCGCCGGCCTCCCGGGCCCGCTCGACCAGACGGCCGACGACCTCCAGCAGCTCGCCCGCGCCCGCGTCGTCCGAGGGCTCGTCCTCCAGGCCCCGCGAAGAGCCGACGATCCGCAGCTCGGGTGCCCCGCCGGTCACGTGGACCTGCCGCTGGTGCGGCACCCGCGCGGCCTCGGCCTCCTCCTCGCCGGGACCGCCGACCCGCAGCACCTGTGGCGGCAACAGCCGTCCGGCGCCGGAGGCCACGGAGGTGCGCAGGAAGCGCGACAGCGCCTGCCACGGCTCCTCCTCCTGGCCGAGCGCGGTCCGGGCCTGCTCGGTCAGCCGGGAGGTCTCCTCCTCGGCTATCCGCCGGACCAGGACGTCCTTGCTCGGGAACCGCCGGTACACCGTGCCGACGCCGACCCGCGCACGGCGCGCGACGTCCTCCATCGGAGCCCCGTAACCGAGCTCGCCGAAGACCTCGCGGGCGGCTCGCAGTACGTGTTCGAGATTGCGCTGGGCGTCGACGCGCAGCGGCGTGGAACGACCCACGCCGTGCGTCGTGGCGCCGCCTGCCATCAGGCGGCCGTTGCTCTCCGAAGAGGCAGTGGCCGACGACAGAGCGGTCGCAGAAGCATGGAAATCGGAAATGTGCATATGTATCCCCCGGTAATCATATGTCTCCCCCCGGAGACACTCCCCGCCTTCGTGTCGAGGGGGGCCACGGTCATGTGGGCCCTGGTCCTACTCCTCGACGAGATACGAACATAGTTGAGCCAGGGTCAATTCAGAAGAGGCAGCCCCGGACGGACCGCCGCCCGATCGGAGCATTCACCCCCACTTTTCCGTTGGAAGCCCCCGGAATCACCCCTTCCGCACGCCCTGACCTGCGCACCTTCACCTCCTTCCGACCCCCCGGACGACCCGCTCCCGGTACCCCTTCCGGTCACACAATCTGTCGGGCCTGTGGACAAACTCCCGGCCACGTTGCGTCATGGGGTGGTGAAGGCTGCTAACTCCCGGGGCGAGTCCCCCGGAAACCCGCCCCGCACGCGGATCCTGATCGTCGGCGGCGGCTACGTAGGCATGTACACGGCACTCCGGCTCCAGCGAAAGCTGAGAACCGGCGAGGCCGAGGTCACGGTGGTCTCTCCCGAGCCGTACATGACGTACCAGCCCTTCCTTCCGGAAGCGGCCGCGGGCTCCATTTCCCCACGCCACGTGGTGGTTCCCCTGCGCCGCGTCCTCAGCGAATGCCGCATCGTCATCGGCGAGGCCCAGCGCATCGACCACGCCAAACGGACGGCGACCGTCACCACCCTCGCCACCGACGAGGAGGGCGCCGGCCCGGTCGAGATCGAGTACGACGAACTCGTCCTCGCCCCCGGCTCCGTCTCGCGCACCCTCCCCATCCCGGGGCTCGCCGATTACGCCATCGGATTCAAGACCGTCGAAGAGGCCATCGGCCTGCGCAACCACGTCATCGAACAGATGGACATCGCCTCCTCCACCCGCGATCCCGCGATCCGCGACGCCGCCCTCACCTTCGTCTTCGTCGGCGGCGGCTACGCCGGTGTCGAAGCGCTCGGCGAGCTGGAGGACATGGCGCGCTACGCCGCCCGCTACTACCACAACGTCAAACCCGAGGACATGAAGTGGATCCTGGTCGAGGCCAGTGACCGGATCCTTCCCGAGGTCGGGCCCGAGATGGGCACCTACACGATCCGCGAACTGCGCCGCCGCGGCATCGATCTGCGCCTCGAGACCCGCCTCGAATCCTGCGAGAACCGCGTTGCCGTCCTCAGCGACGGCGCCCGCTTCCCCACCCGCACCGTCGTATGGACCGCCGGCGTCAAACCGCACCCGGTCCTCGCCGCCAGCGACCTGCCCAAGAACGAACGCGGCCGCCTCGCCTGTACCTCCTTCCTGACCGTCGAAGGCGTCGAACACGCCTGGGCCGCCGGCGACGCCGCCTCCGTCCCCGACATCACGGCCGCGGAGAAGGGCGTCCCCTGCGCCCCCAACGCCCAGCACGCCGTCCGCCAGGCCAAGGTCCTCGCCGACAACCTCGTGTCGTCCCTGCGCGGCGGAGTCCTCACCGAGTACGCCCACAAGTACGCCGGGTCCGTCGCCTCCCTCGGCTTCCACAAGGGCGTCGCCCACGTCTACGGACGCAAGCTCAAGGGCTACCCGGCGTGGCTCATGCACCGCGCCTACCACCTCAGCCGCGTCCCCACCCTGAACCGCAAGACGCGCGTGCTCGCCGAGTGGACGCTCTCCGGCCTCTTCAAGCGTGAGATCGTCTCGCTGGGATCCCTCGAACACCCCAGAGCAGAATTCGAACTCGCCGCGGGCGGGGGCCCCAAGGAGCCACCGAAGAAGAGCGGAAGCTGACGTTGTCAGTGCCGTCGGCCACACTGGACGTGTGACCATAGGTGGGCTCACACCTGCACAGAGTGACACCAGCGTGACATATGCGTGACATCCGAGTGCACCCAAGTGCCACCGAGTGACATAGCGACCACGAGCGACACCACGAGGCTAGAAGCAGTGAACTTCACGCGCTGGAGCGCCCGGTTTCCCGGAACGCAGCGCCGCGCCGCCGCCCGCTCCGAACACGCCGCCGCCCAGGCCAAACGGGGCGAGGGCTCGGTCCCGGCCGCCCGCGGCGCCGCCGGCCATTCCGCGACCGCACCGGACGGCGTCCCCGCCGACCCCACCGTCCGCGGCACCGGCGCGGGCACCACCGCCCCGGGAGCCGCGGCCGGTACGGGAACCGCCCACGCCCCCGTCCCCTCGCTCGACGAGCTCGCCGTACGGGAAGTCCTCGACCGCCTCCCGGCCCTCGTCGCCCTCGTGCACGGCCCCGAACACCGCGTCGCCTACGTCAACGACGCCTACACCGCCGGCTTCGGCGCCCGCACCCCCGGCGCCCCCGCGCACCTCGCCCTCCCCGAACTCGGCGCGCTCGGCCTGCTCCCGCTCCTCGACCAGGTCCAGCGCAGCGGGAAGTCCCGTACCGCCAAGAACCGCTCCGCGCCCGGCGGCGGCAGCTCCTACACGGTCACCTGCACCCCGGTCGAGTTCCCCAAGACCCATAGGGACAGCGGTACTCCGGCCACGGACCCCGCCGCGGACACGGGCAGGGCCATGTCCACATCCACAGCCACGCCCACCGGCACGGCCACGGGCAGCGACGGCGAAACCGACGGCACCCCCCACCACACCGGCGTCCTCGTCCACCTCGCGGACGTCACCGACCACGCCGAGGCCGCCGAGCGCCTGCGCGCCAGCGAGCGCCGCCAGCGCGAGGCCGCCGTCACCCTCCAGCGCTCCCTCCTCCCGCAAGAGCTGGAGCAGCCGGACGACCTGCGGGTGGCCGCCACCTACCAGCCCGGCGGCACCGAGGCCGCCGTCGGCGGCGACTGGTACGACGTCATCACCCTCGGCGCCGGCCGCACCGCCCTCGTCATCGGCGACGTCATGGGCCGCGGGGTCCGCGCCGCCGCGGTCATGGGCCAGCTCCGCACCGCCGTCCGCGCGTACGCCCGTCTGGACCTCCCGCCCCACGAGGTCCTGCAACTCCTCGACGGACTGGCCGCCGAGATCGATGCCAGCCAGATCGCCACCTGCGTCTACGCCGTCCACGACCCCAACGAAGGCCTCCTCGCCTACGCCTCCGCCGGCCACCTCCCGATCCTCGTCCGCGACGAGGACGGCACCGTGCGCCGCGCAGCCGACCCCACCGGCCCGCCGCTGGGCACCGGCGGCTGGCTCCACACCTCCGGCACGATCGCGCTCGGCCCCGGCTCCACCGCCGTCCTCTACACCGACGGCCTGGTCGAACGCCGCGGCGAGGACATCGACGAAGGCGTGGCCGCCCTGGAGCGCGCCCTCTCCGGAGCCCAGGGCAGCCCCGCCGTCATCTGCGACCGCCTGATGCGCGCCCTCGGGGTGGACGCCGACCACGACGACGACGTGGCCGTGATGGTCCTCCAGCAGCCCACCCGCACCGGTGCCGACGCCGAGCTCTTCCGCAACGCCGCCCTCGAACTCCACGGCGGCATCGAGGCCGCCCCGCGCGCCCGCGCCTTCGCCCAGGGCGTCCTCGCCTCCTGGCGGTTCCCGGTCGAGCTGTGCGACCTCGGCGTCCTGGCCGCCAGCGAGCTCGTCGCGAACTCCCTCCAGCACGGCACCCCGCCGATGCGCCTGCGCCTGCGCCGCACCGACCGCCGCCTGATCATCGAAGTCACCGACGGGGACGACCACCTCCCGCGCCGCCGCCGCGCCGAACCGGCGGACGAGACGGGCCGCGGCATCTCGATCGTCGCCACCATCGCCTCGTCCTGGGGCTCCCGCCGCACCCCGGGCGGCGGCAAGGCCGTCTGGTGCGAGTTCGCCCTCCCGGACAAGGACACGAACAAGGACAAGGAATGAATAAGGACAAGGACAAGGACAAGTAGCCGGGTACCCGGACACGGCGAAGGCCCCGATCCACCGGACCGGGGCCTTCGCCGTTCTCCTGCGCGTACGGAGGTCTCCGTATATACGTCTACGCGGGTACGTCTACGCGGGTACGGCCTCGGCCGCCTTCGCCGGCTCCGGCACGAGCACACCGCGGGCCAGCGCCGGGTTGTCCTGCACCGGAGTCAGCTGCTTGCCGAGGCGCAGCGCCAGCCAGGCGATGCCCAGCGAGACCAGTACGAAGGTCCCGATGTAGAGCATCGGCACCCCCGCGCCCAGCGGCACACCGAGCGGCCCGAGCGCCAGCGCCATCTGCTTCACCAGGGCGAAGGCCGAGTTGTACTGGCCCACGGACCCCTCCGGAGCCAGATCCGCGACGAGCGGCGCCAGCGTCGGCGACAGCATGGCCTCGCCGATGCCGAAGAGCGCGTACGTGGTGATGAACGCGGCGGCGGCCATCATCGCGCTGCCGTGGCCCAGCCCGGAGAAGCCGGCGATGATCCACGCGCCGGTCCAGATCAGGCCGACGAGCGCGATCACCCGGGACCGGCGGTGGTTCTCGACGAGCTTCAGCACGACGAACTGCGCCACGACGATGGCACCGGTGTTGGCGGCCAGGGCGAACCCGAGCACGGAGGGGGAGACCCCGGCCGCCTCGGTGCCGAAGGCGGACAGGCCCGACTCGAACTGTCCGTAGCAGGCGAAGAAGAGGACGAAGCCGAGGACGCAGAACTGCACCATGGCCTTGTGCTCGAGCAGCCGCTTCCAGCCGCCGCCCGCCTGCGCGGCGGCCTTGGCCAGGGCGCCGCTGATGGCCGGCACCTGCGGCAACCGCACCGTGGCGATGACCCCGGCCAGGATCAGGAACATCACGGCCTCGATGCCGAACAGCAGGGTGAAGCTGCCGGGACGCGTCTCGTCGACGATGAGACCGCCGATGAGGCCGCCGATGCCCAGGCCCAGGTTCTGCATGAAGAACTGGAGGGCGAAGGCCCGGGTCCGGGTGGAGGGCGTGGAGCAGCGCACGATCATCGTGGCCAGCGCGGGCTGCATGACGGCCTGCCCGGCGCCGAGCGCCAGGGCCGACAGCAGGATCGGTACGACGCTGGTGGAGAGACCGAGCGAGAGCGAGCCGAGCGAGGCGAGGAACGCCGCACCGATGACCACGGGGGCGGGCCCCCGCCGGTCGATGACCCGGCCGGTGAAGGGCAGCGCGAGGAGCGCACCGAGGGCAAACGCGACGAACGTGCACGTCGCCCACATGGGGTCCAGCTCCCGCACCTTCGCCGCGTACACGTAGAGGAACGGAACCGTGAAACCGATACCGAACGCGGTCAACGCGTTCCCGGCCTGGATCCTCCGCATCGCAGCGCCCATCACCCTGGTCACTTCTCACCACCTTGATTACTGAAGCCTGAAGACTTCATACCTAAAGTTCGATCCTTAACACTACACACCGAAGGAGTTAGATGCCAACGGGCTCGTGCCATACTTCGCACCATGGGTGACACCCCCGACGGCACTGCGCCCGTCCACGAGCCGAGCCTCGACGAACAGATCGCCGTCTATCAGCGCGAATTCCAGGACCTCGACCCCCAGGTCGAGAAGGTCGTATCGGCCCTCAGCCGCCTGAACCGCCGGATGAACGTCGCGTACGGGCGCCAGACCGCGGCCCTGGGCATCAGCAACGCGGAGTGGGAGGTCCTCAAGGCCCTCGTGCTCTCCGGAGCCCCGTACCGGATGGGTCCGAGCGAGCTCGCCAAGCAGCTGGGCCTCACGCCGGCGGCGATGACGCACCGGATCGACCGCATGACGGCGGAAGGGCTGGTCACGCGCGAGCGGGACGAGAACAACCGCGTCCGCGTGATCGTCGAGCTCACGGCTGAAGGCCGCAGCAAGTGGCTGGACGCGATGCGCGCGGCCACGGTCTTCGAGGAGGACCTCCTCCAGGACCTCTCCACGGCGGAGCGCGGGGCCTTGGGCGACATGCTCACTCGCCTCCTGGACCGCGTGGAGGACCTCCAGTCCCCGAGCTGAGCCCGGACTCCGCCCAGGGTTGACACGGTCCCCACGGATCCGTAAGGTTCTTCGAGTTGTCCCTGAGGCGAAACGTTTCAGAGGCCACGAATCCCGCCGCCTCGTTGCGGCACCCACCTCAGCAAGATCTCCCACCGGGAACGTATTCGGCATGCCCGAATTCATTTCCGAAGGCCGATTATGAATCGCCAGGGAAATCCACTAGAGTTCTGGGAGTCGGAAGGGCCCAACAGCCCGGAAGGCAAATCCCGCTGACTGGGAGTCAGGCCCGAAAGAGTCTGATAGAGTCGGAGACACAAGAACGAAGGAAGCGCCTGGAGGAAAGCCCGAGAGGGTGA
>NZ_JAGGOW010000061.1 GCF_018614135.1 Streptomyces sp. ISL-66 | reverse complement strand
GCTGAGCGCGGCGGCCGCCTGCGCCTTCCGGCCGCTGCGGCTGGCCGCCGCCCGGGGGGCCAAGACCTTCGCCCCCGCGCCGATGGCGGCGCGGCCGGCGCTCGCGGGCACGGGGCACCGTACGCGGTTCCCGGCACATTCCGTGGGACGGCGGGGACCTCCTCGCGTACGCGGCGCGCTCGCTCGCGCCTGACGTACGCAGGCAGTCCACCCTTCCCCCGGCTCCCGTCCGGGGTCACATTCCACGGAGATCACCATGAGCGCACGCAACAGCCAGGCGAACAAGGCCGCGGCCCGCGAGAGGCTGCGCGCCGAGCGCGAGCAGCACGCCAAGAAGGCCAAGGTCCGCCGGCAGGTGTTCGTGGCCGCCGGTGTCGTCGGCGTCCTCGCCCTCGCGGGCGGCGTCGGCTACCTGGTCGTGCAGGCCAACAAGCCCGGCGAGTGGGACAAGGCCGCCGACGCGGCCGTGGTCGCGCCGAAGAACACCACGGGCGAGAACGGCACGACCGTCGTCCTGGGCAAGGCCGACGCCAAGAAGACCCTGGAGCTGTACGAGGACTCGCGCTGCCCGGTCTGCGCGACCTTCGAGCAGGCGGTCGGCCCGCAGCTCAAGACGGACCTCGACGCCGGCAAGTACAAGATCCAGTACATCGGTGCCACCTTCCTCGACAAGGGCTTCCCGGGCAGCGGCTCGAAGAACGCCCTGAGCGCGCTGGGCGCGGCCCTCAACGTCAGCCCCGAGGCGTTCCTGGAGTACAAGACGGCCCTCTACTCCGCGGCCAACCACCCGGAGGAGAAGGACGACAAGTTCGCCAAGGACGACTACCTGCTGTCGGTCGCGAACCAGGTCCCGTCGCTCAAGGACAACGCCGAGTTCAAGAAGGACGTCGAGGACGGCAAGTACAACCGCTGGGCGCTGGAGATGTCCAAGGCCTTCGAGAAGAGCGGGGTGACGGGCACGCCGACGCTGAAGATGGACGGCAAGAAGATCGAGCCGCTGCCGCAGTCCCCCGAGGCGTTCACGACGGCGATCGACAAGGCCATCGCCGGCTGAGGCCTCCCCCGCTCCCCGCCGGGCGGCGGAGCACCGAGAGCCCTGCGGGCCGACGGGCGGGCGAACTCCTGGAGTTCGCCCGCCCGTTGCCGTCACAAGGCTGTTCCACGGGCGATACCCGTCGGTAATATGATGACCCGTGACCAGTCAACTCAGCTCCCCCGCCCCCGCGTCGGCCCCCGAGCCGACCCCACGCCGCCGTACGGTCGTCCTGGCCGCGGCCGCCACGGCGGCGCTCGCCCCGATGTCGGCGCTGGCCTCCGGCACCGCCCGGGCCGCCACGAGCGCCTCCGGCGCCCCCACCTTCACGCACGGCGTCGCCTCCGGCGATCCGCTGCCCGACGGAATCCTGCTGTGGACCCGCGTGACCCCGGCCGACGGGGCCGAACCGGGCTCCGGCCTGGGCCCGGACACCGCGGTGGACTGGGAGATCGCCGAGGACAAGGCCTTCTCCCGGATCGTCGCGCACGGCCGCGTCACCGCGAGCGCCACCTCGGACCACACCGTCAAGGCCGACGTACGGGGGCTGCGGCCGCAGACGGCGTACTGGTACCGGTTCACCGCCGGTGGCGCCGTCTCCCCGGTCGGACGGACCCGCACCGCGCCGGCCGCCGAAACCACCACCGCCGGGGTCCGCTTCGGCGTGGTCTCCTGCGCCAACTGGGAGTCGGGCTACTTCTCGGCGTACCGCCACCTGGCCGCGCGGGCCGACCTGGACGCGGTCCTGCACCTGGGCGACTACATATACGAGTACAAGAGCGGCGGCTACCCGGAGGCGAAGTACGTCGTACGGCAGCACGAGCCGGCGCACGAGATCCTCACCCTGGCCGACTACCGCACCCGCCACGGCAAGTACAAGACGGACCCGGACCTCCAGGCCCTGCACCAGGCCCACCCCGTCATCGCGATCTGGGACGACCACGAGATCGCCAACGACACCTGGTCCGGCGGCGCCGAGAACCACGATCCGGCCACCGAGGGCGAGTTCGCGGCCCGCGCGGCGGCCGCCCGCCGGGCGTACTTCGAGTGGATGCCGGTCCGCACGTCCACCGAGGGCACCGTCTACCGCCGGCTGCGCTTCGGCACCCTCGCCGACCTGCACCTGCTCGACCTGCGCAGCTTTCGCTCGCAGCAGGCGGCCACCGGCAGCGGCACGGTCGACGACCCGGAGCGCACCATCACCGGCCGGGCGCAGCTGGACTGGCTGAAGGCCGGGCTGGCGGGCTCGCAGGCGACCTGGAAGCTGGTGGGCACCTCGGTGATGATCTCGCCGGTGGCCTTCGGCTCGCTGCCGGCGCACCTGCTGGAGCCGCTCGCGGAGCTGCTCGGCCTGCCCGAGGGGGGCCTCGCGGTCAACGTGGACCAGTGGGACGGGTACACGGACGACCGCAAGGAGCTGCTGGGCCACCTGACGGACCGGGGCATCCGCAACACCGTCTTCCTGACCGGCGACATCCACATGGCGTGGGCGAACGACGTCCCGGTGACGGCGGCCACCTATCCGTGGTCGCGGTCGGCGGGCGTGGAGTTCGTGGTGACCTCGGTGACCTCCGACAACATCGACGACCTGCTGCACGTGCCGGCCGACACGGCTTCGCTGGTCGCGGAGACGGCGATCAAGGCCGCCAACCGGCACGTGAAGTGGCTGGACATGGACGCCCACGGATACGGGGTCCTGGACGTGACGGCCGAGCGCTCGCAGATGGACTACTACGTGGTCTCCGACAAGCGGCGCCAGGACGCCACGGCCGCCTGGCAGCGCTCGTACCGGACGCTGAACGGTACGCAGAAGGTGGAGCGGGCGGACCGGCCGGTGCTCTGACATACCGTCAAATCTCCTGCGAGGAGGGGCGTCTGGTGCAGACCAGGCGCCCCTTTGACATCAGAAGCAACAAATCTTTTACGTCAGAGTCTTGACCTGTATATGACAGTCAACCGTAAGCTTCGCGCCAGCATGAGGAGATCCCTTCCTGCCATACCCCCCACTTACGAGGAGCATTCGTGCGCGCTCTTGCCCGCATATCCCCCCTGCTTCGCCGTCGCCTGATGGGTGCCGCCGTACTCACCGGCACCCTGGCGTTCACCCCGCTCGCCGCCCCCGGCACCGTCGCCGCCGCCGCCAAGACCGGCGCCGAGGTGTGTGCCCAGGAAACCGCCGGCGCGGCCAACGCCCGCGTGGCGCGCCCGAAGGACAAGAACGCGGCCGAGCCCAACGAGGTCACCGAGGCCCAGTCCAAGGCCATGGACGCCGACCTCAAGGCGAAGCTGGACAAGATCTCGAAGGGGCCGCGCAGCCTGACCGCCGCCGATGCCGCCACGAGCATCCCCGTGTACTTCCACGTCATCCACTCCGGCACCACCGGAAAGCTGACGTCCACCGATGTCAGCAAGCAGCTGGCGGTCCTCAACGCGGCGTACGCCGGCCAGGGCACCGGCAACGCGGACAGCACCTACCAGTTCACCCTGGCCGCGACCGACTACACGGACAACGCCACCTGGTACAACCTGGCTTCCGGCTCCACGGCCGAAAAGGACATGAAGTCCTCCCTGCGCAAGGGCGGCGCGGGCGCGCTCAACATCTACACCGCGAACCTCTCGGGCGGGCTGCTCGGCTGGGCCACCTTCCCCAGCTCGTACGCCTCCCAGCCGTCCATGGACGGCGTCGTCGTCCTCGACACCTCGCTGCCGGGCGGCTCCGCGGCGAACTACAACGAGGGCGACACCGCGACCCACGAGGTCGGCCACTGGATGGGGCTCTACCACACCTTCCAGGGCGGCTGTAACGGCAGCGGCGACTCCGTCTCGGACACCCCGGCCGAGAAGAGCGCGGCCTTCGAGTGCCCGACCGGACGCGACACCTGCGCCAGCAAGGCGGGCGTCGACCCGATCCACAACTTCATGGACTACACGTACGACTCCTGCATGTACCAGTTCACCGCGGGCCAGGTGAGCCGCATGAAGAGCATGTGGACGGCGTACCGCGTCTGAGCTCCGACACCGGGACGTTCCGGCGTTCCGACGATCTGATGTTCTGACGTTCTGACGCACACATGACGACGGGGCCCCCTTTCGAGGGGCCCCGTCCGCGCGTTCCGCTCCGGCCTCCCGGTCGGCCTGCCTACAGGCTGTCGAGGAAGCCGAGGGCGACCGTCCACGCCTGCTCGGCGGCCTCGGCGTCGTAGTCGTCCAGGCCCGGGTCCGTGAACAGGTGCCCGGCCCCCGGGTAGCTGTGGACCTCCACGTCCGCTCCGGCCCGCCGCATCCGCAGGTACCAGGCGGTCAACCAGTCGTGCGGTTCGAACGGGTCGGGGTCCGCGATGTGCAGCTGCACCGGCAGCTCGTCGACCGCGGCGTTCTCCTCCAGATCGGCCGTGCCGTGCAGGAGCAGCAGCCCGCGCGCCTTCTCGTCGGCGAGCGCCAGGTGCTGGGCGATCGAACCGCCGAAGGAGAAGCCGACGTAGACCAGCCCCTGATCGGAGTAGGGGGCCGACGCCAGCACCGCGCGCTTGAGCAGCTCGTCACGGCCGACCTCTTCCTGGTGGGCCATGCCCTCCTCGACGGTCTCGAAGGTGCGCCCCTCGAAGAGGTCCGGTACCTGGACCTCGTGCCCGGCCGCGCGCAGCCGGTCGGCCGCCTCCCGCACCGCGGGCCGCAGCCCATAGGTCGAATGGAAAAGCATGATGTTCATGCCTCCATCGTGCCAGCTCCCGCGGACGCCCTCCGGCTACGTTGGCATCCATGGACACGGACTCCCTCCTGCGCCCGGTCCCGGTCCTCGCCGGCACCCTGGCCGTCACCCTGTTCGCGGGCTGGCTGCTGGACCTGCTGCTGCGCCGCGCCGACGCCCGGCACAGCGAGACCCCGCTGTGGGGGCTGCTGCGCCGCTGCCGTCCGCCGTCCCTGCTGGTCCTGGCCGCCTCGCTGCTCCAGGGCGTGCACCGCCGCCAGGACGGCTGGGGCCACGCGCTGACCCTGGTCCTGATCGCCGCGGCCGCATGGCTGTTGGTGCGCATCACCACGGCGATCGTGGACTCCGTCTACGCCCGGTTCGCGGCCGACCATCCCGACGACGCCCGCGTCCGCCGGGTCCGCACCCAGGTCACGCTGATCCAGCGGGTGGTCACGGCGGTGGTGATCGTGGTGGCCGCCGGGGCGATGCTGCTCACGTTCCCCGAGATGCGGACGGTCGGCACCTCAATGCTGGCCTCCGCGGGCGTCCTCGGCATCGTGGCGGGCATCGCGGCCCAGTCCGCCCTCGGCAACCTCTTCGCCGGACTCCAGATCGCCTTCGGGGACACCGTCCGGATCGGCGACACGGTGGTCGTGGACAAGGAGTGGGGCAGGGTCGAGGAGATCACCCTGACCTTCCTCCCGTCCGCACCTGGGACGAGCGCCGGATCACGATGCCGGTGTCGTACTTCACGAGCAAGCCCTACGAGAACTGGTCGCGCGGCGGCGCGCAGATGACGGGCACGGTGTTCTGGTACCTGGACCACAGCGCCCCGGTGGACCTGATGCGGGAGCAGCTCCCGCGGATCCTGCGGGACATCCCGGAATGGGACGGCCGCACCGCCACCCTGGCCGTCACGGACACCACCCCGCACACGATCCTGGTCCGCGCGGTGGTCACGGCGAAGGACTCCGACGACGTCTGGACGGTCCGCTGCGCGGTCCGCGAACGCCTGATCACCTGGCTCGTCACCCACCACCCCCACGCCCTTCCCCGCATCACCACCTCCCCGGCGTTCCCGCCGGACGAGCCGGGCGCATCCGGCCCCGCCGGCGCCTGAGGCGCGGGGTCCGGTGGTGGGGGTCCGGTGGTGGGGCCCTACGGGCTCCGGAGGCTGCGCACGTCCAGATGGCGCAGGACCCGGTCCACGATCTCCGGATCGGCGCCGGGTTCGCTCCGGGCCGCCAGTACCTCGTGGCGGGCGGCGGACATCATCTCCTTCTGGATGCGCTGCACGTCGCGGATCCGCTCCACCCGCTTCTCGTACGCCTCGCGCCGCTCCTCGTCGACCATGTCGGGGCTGATCCTTGCCCCCACGTCGTACGCACGCCGGTGGAGCACCTCCACCAGGTCCTCCGGGAGGTCCTCCGCCTGCTCGATCTCCTTCAGCCGCCGCTTCGCGGCCTTCGCGGCACGGATCGCGAGGTCCCGGGCGATCGCCGCCTCCTCGTCGGTGTCCGCTTCCACGGCGAGCCTGCGGACCAGCCACGGCAGGGTCAGCCCCTGCACCACCAGCGTCGACATGATCACGGCGAAGGCGATGAAGATCATCTGGTCCCGGCCGGGGAACTCCGCCCCGTCCGCCGTCCGGAGCGGGATGGCCAGGGCGAGCGCCACGGAGGCCACCCCCCGCATCCCGGCCCACCACATCACCACGGACTCCCGCCAGCTCAGCGGGATCTCCTCGTCGTAGTCGCGCAGCGAGTGGAGCCGTTTCGCGAGCCAGCCGGCCGGCAGCAGCCACAGCAGCCGTACGCCGACCACCACCGCGACCACGGCCGCCGCCCAGCCGGTCATCTCCCACTCCCGGCCGCGGGCGACGCCGAAGACGTTGTGCAGCTCCAGCCCGATCAGGCCGAACGCGACGCCCGTGACGAGCATGTCGACGACTTCCCAGAACGTGTGCCCGGCCAGCCTGCCGAGCACGTCGTCGGCGTCGGTCGCGTATTCCGCGAGGAACAGCGCCGTGGTCAGCACGGCCAGCACCCCGGAACCCTGGCACTCCTCCGCCACCACGTACGCCACGAACGGCACCAGCAGCGTCAGCCCGATCTGGAGCGTGGCATCGCCGAGCAGCCCCATCAGCCGGTTGGCGGCCCAGCCCAGCGCCAGCCCGACGGCGACGGCGACGACGGCGGAGAGCACGAACTCCCCGAGCGCCGCGGGCCACGAGAAGCTCCCGCTCACGGCGGCGGCGATGGCCACGTGGTAGAGCACGATGGCGGTGACGTCGTTGAAGAGCCCCTCGCCCTCCAGGATCGACACCATCCGCCGGGGCAGCCGGAGCGCCCCCGCCACGGCGGTGGCGGCGACCGGGTCGGGCGGCGCGACGAGCGCGCCGAGCGCGACGGCGGCGGCGATCGGGAGCCCGGGCACGACGGCGTGGGCCACGGCGGCGACGGCAGCGGTCGTGACGAAGACGAGCGCCACGGCCAGCAGCAGGATCGGCCGCACATTGGCGGCGAACTGTCGCCAGGAGGTCCGCTGTGCGGAGGCGTAGAGCAGCGGGGGCAGCACGAGCGGCAGGATGAACTCGGGCGGGATGTCGATGTTCGGCACGACGGGCACCAGCGCGAGCACCACCCCGCCGAGCGTCATCAGCACCGGCGCGGGCAGCCCCAGCCGATCTCCGAGCGGCACGGTGACGACGGCCCCGAGCAACAACACGAACAGCAGAGCAAGCTGATCCACTCCCTCACCCTGCCATCCCCACCCCCGAAGCTGCCTGAGGCGCGGGGCCCGGCCCCGACTCCGGCCGGGGTTACGCCAGGGCGCGGCGCATTGACCGGTGCGCGATCCCCGCGTCCTCGAACTCCGGCCCGTAGGCCACGTACCCGAGCCGCTCGTAGAAGCCCAGCGCATGCGTCTGCGCACCCAGGTCGACGGACGACAGCCCCAACCGGGCCGCCTCCGCCTCGATCGCCCGTACCAGCGCGACGCCGACGCCCAGCCCGCGCGCGGACTTGGCGACGGCCAGCCGGCCCAGCGAACCGACGTCCGGGGAGCCGGTCTTGCCCAGGGCCCCGGGCCCGTGCAGCAGGCGGCCCGTACCGAGCGGCGCCCCGTCCGGCCCCTCGGCCAGTACGTGGACGGCGATCGCGTCGTACGCGTCGTACTCGACGGACTCCGGCACGGACTGCTCGACCACGAACACCTCGGTGCGCACGGCGAAGCACGCCGCCAGGTCCGCCTCCGTAGAAGCGACCCGCACCGAGTAGGACGTCACTCGCTTTCCTTGCGGATCACGTCCAGCGCGTGCTGCAGGTCCGCCGGGTACGTGCTCTCGAACTCCACCCACCGGCCGTCGGAGGGGTGCTCGAAGCCGAGCCGCACGGCGTGCAGCCACTGCCGGGTGAGCCCGAGCCGCTTCGCCACCGTCGGGTCGGCGCCGTACGTCAGGTCGCCGACGCAGGGGTGGCGGTGCGCGGCCATGTGGACGCGGATCTGGTGCGTGCGCCCGGTCTCCAGCTTGATGTCCAGCAGCGACGCCGCGCGGAACGCCTCGATCAGGTCGTAGTGGGTGACGGAGGGCTTGCCCTCTTGGGTCACGGCCCACTTGTAGTCGGCGGTGGGGTGCCGCCCGATCGGCGCGTCGATCGTGCCGCTCATCGGGTCCGGGTGGCCCTGCACCAGCGCGTGGTAGCGCTTGTCGACGATCCGCTCGCGGAACTGGTTCTTGAGCGAGGTGTACGCGCGCTCCGACTTCGCGACGGCCATCAGGCCGGACGTGCCGACGTCGAGGCGGTGCACGATGCCGCGGCGCTCGGCGGCGCCGGAGGTGGAGATGCGGTACCCGGCGGCGGCCAGGCCGCCGATGACGGTGGTGCCGGTCCAGCCGGGGCTGGGGTGCGCGGCGACGCCGACCGGCTTCATGATGACGACGATGTCGTCGTCATCATGGACGATCTCCATGCCGGGGACGGGCTCGGCGACGATCTCGACCGGCCGCGGTGGGTCGGGCATCTCGACTTCGAGCCAGGCGCCACCGTGCACGCGCTCGGACTTCCCGACGACACTGCCGTCGACCGACACCTTCCCCGCGGCCGCGAGGTCGGCCGCCTTCGTCCGGGAGAAACCGAACATACGGGCGATGGCGGCGTCGACGCGCTCGCCCTCGAGGCCATCGGGAACGGGCAGGGTGCGGATCTCGGGAATCGTACTCACCTGTCGAGTATGCAGGACCGGACAGACGCCCGGTCCCGCGATCAGTCCTTGTGGACGGTGCCGTCCGGGTCCAGGCCCCTGAACGACAGCAGGACGATCAGGATCCCTCCGCACACGATCGCCGAGTCCGCGAGGTTGAAGACCGCGAAGTGGGCGGGTGCGATGAAGTCGACGACCGCGCCGCGGAAGACGCCCGGCGAGCGGAAGATGCGGTCGGTCAGGTTCCCCAGCGCTCCGCCCAGCAGCAGGCCCAGCGCGATCGCCCACGGCAGGCTGTACAGCTTCCGCGCGAGACGCACGATGACCACGATGACGGTGGCGGCGATGCAGGTGAAGATGATCGTGAAGGCCTCGCCGAAGCCGAACGCGGCGCCCGGGTTGCGGATCGCCTCGAACTTCAGCAGGTCGCCGATGATGTGGATCGGCGGCTGGTGCTCCAGCTTCGCGACGACCAGCATCTTGCTGCCGAGGTCGAGCAGGTAGGCCAGTACGGCCACGACGAGCAGCGCGACGATCCGCCGCGACCCCTTGGGCGCGGCGACTTCCTGCTCGGTGCCGTCTTCGCCCGCCTCCGGCGTACCGATGATGCGCTCCGCCTCTGCCACGTGAGTCCCTCGAACTAGCCCGAACCAGGTTGCCGACCGTCCCGCCAGGCTCGCTTCCGGACCCTGACGAGACACGAGGGTACGTCAGGGCGTCCCGGGGCCGCCGACCTGCCCACCGTCACCGCCCGGTGCGCCGGGGTGGCGGCGGCGCGGTAGCGGCGCGGCGCGGCGGCGGCCTAGTGCCTCCGCTCCTGCTTCTGCTTGCAGTCCACGCACAGCGTGGCCCGCGGGAAGGCCTGCATCCTGGCCTTGCCGATGGGCCGGCCGCAGCTCTCGCAGATGCCGTACGTGCCCGCCTCCAGCCGTTCCAGGGCACGCTCGGTCTGTTCGAGCATCGAGGTGGCGTTCGCCGCGAGGGCCAGCTCGGACTCCCGGGTGATGTTCTTGGTGCCGGTGTCGGCCTGGTCGTCGCCCGCGCCGTCGCCGGAGTCCCGCATCAGGCCCGAGATGGCCACCTCGGAGGCGTCGAGCTCGGCGCGCAGCCGCAGCACCTCGCTCATCAGGTCGCTGCGGGCCTCGTCGACCTCCTCCGTGGTCCAGGGGTCCTCCCCGGGCCGTACGGCGAGTTCGCCGGGCGCCAGGCCCGCCGCCCCGCGCGCCTTGGGCAGCCCGCTGGTCGCGGACGCGGCCGTCTTCCTGGCCGTGCCGGTGCTCTTCTTGGCAACCACTTTCCGGGCTCCCGTCTCTGGCGCGGCCTGCGCCGCCACCCCCTCGGCCCCGGCCGCCTTGGCCGTGGCCTCCTTCCCGGCCGTCTTCTTCGCGGCCGTCTTCTTCCCGACCGCCTCCTTGACGGCCGTCTTCTTGACGGCGGCGGCCTTCTTGGCCGACGCCGTCGCCTTCCCGTCCACGGCCTTCTTCTTCGCCGGCTGCGCCGCCGGCTCCTCCTGCGCAGCCCTTCCGACAGCCTTCTTGGCAGTACTCCCGGCGGTCTTCTTCGCCACCATGGCCGCGGCCCCTTCACATACTGTGATCATTGCTCGCGAATCGTGCCGGAACGATAAATCGACTCCGGACCCACGGCAACGGGGCACGCATCCATCAAGGCCAACCTGCATCCGTTGTGCCCAGCCGGGAGCCCGGTAATCCGCCCCTCCCGCCCCACGGCACCCCGGACCTGCCCCGCGCGCCCATTCGGGTCATCCGCCGCCCCGCCCGCCTCCCCGCGCGCCTCCCCGTTCGCGCCCCCGCCGGGGCCCCCGTCCCCGCCCCCTCCCGCACCCTCGTCCGCGTCCCCGCGCCGCGCCCCGGAAACCGGTCTGCCGACCCGCGCCCCGGCCCGTACACTGGGCCCAGCGAAAGGCATGGATGGGGACGAGTAGCGTCGGACGCAGCCAGGAGCGACCCGGGGACGGTGAGAGCCCGGGGGCGAGCGCGATGCGAAGGATCACCCCGGAGCCGCCGGAAGAAAGCCGTACGGAGCCCGCACGGGCGCCCGCACGACCCGTAGAACCGGCTTCGCACCCCAATGAGGGGGCCCTCGGACCACACGTCCGGAGGCCAAGGAGGGTGGTACCGCGGGAGCGGCTGGTCCCTGATCCAAGGGAAGGCGGCTCTCGTCCCTCCGGACGGAAGTGACACCCCGCCGGAGGAAGAGTTCAGCCTCATGACCACACCGCCCCAGTACCGCCCGGTACCCGCCCAGGTCGACCTGCCTGCCCTCGAGCACGCGGTCCTCGACTTCTGGCACGAGAGCAAGACCTTCGCCAAGACCCTGGAGCAGTCCGAGGGCCGCCCCGAGTGGGTCTTCTACGAGGGCCCGCCCACGGCCAACGGCATGCCCGGCGCGCACCACATCGAGGCCCGCGTCTTCAAGGACGTCTTCCCCCGCTTCCGCACCATGCGCGGCTACCACGTGGCCCGCAAGGCCGGCTGGGACTGTCACGGCCTGCCCGTCGAGCTCGCCGTCGAGAAGGAGCTGGGCTTCAACGGCAAGAAGGACATCGAGGCGTACGGCATCGCCGAGTTCAACGCCAAGTGCCGCGAGTCCGTGACCCGCCACACCGACGCGTTCACCGAGCTCACGACCCGGATGGGCTACTGGGTCGACCTGGACGACGCCTACCGGACCATGGACCCCGAGTACGTCGAGTCCGTGTGGTGGTCGCTGAAGGAGATCTTCAACAAGGGCCTGCTCACCCAGGACCACCGCGTCGCCCCCTGGTGCCCGCGCTGCGGCACCGGCCTCTCGGACCACGAGCTGGCGCAGGGCTACGAGACGGTCGTCGACCCCTCGGTCTACGTCCGCTTCCCGCTGACCTCCGGCCCCCTCGCGGGCGAGGCGGCGCTGCTGGTCTGGACGACGACCCCGTGGACCCTGGTGTCCAACACCGCCGTCGCCGCGCACCCCGACGTCACGTACGTGGTCGCGCGCCGTACCGGCGGCGAGGACTCCGAGAAGCTGGTCGTAGCCCAGCCGCTGCTGGAGAAGTCCCTCGGCGAGGGCTGGGAGGCCACCGGCGAGACCTTCACGGGCAAGGAGATGGAGCGCTGGACGTACGAGCGCCCGTTCTCGCTCGTCGAGTTCCCGGCCCCGGCCCACTACGTCGTGAACGCCGAGTACGTCACGACCGAGGACGGCACAGGTCTGGTCCACCAGTCCCCCGCCTTCGGCGCCGACGACCTCGCGGTCTGCCGCGCGTACGGCCTGCCCGTCGTGAACCCGGTCCGCCCCGACGGCACCTTCGAGGAGCAGGTCCCGCTCGTCGGCGGCGTCTTCTTCAAGAAGGCCGACGAGAAGCTGACCGCCGACCTCGACGCGCGCGGCCTGCTCTTCAAGCACATCGCCTACGAGCACAGCTACCCGCACTGCTGGCGCTGCCACACCGCGCTGCTGTACTACGCGCAGCCGTCCTGGTACGTCCGCACCACCGCCGTCAAGGACGCGATGCTGCGGGAGAACGAGAAGACGAACTGGTTCCCCGACTCGGTCAAGCAGGGCCGCTTCGGCGACTGGCTGAACAACAACGTCGACTGGTCGCTCTCCCGCAACCGCTACTGGGGCACCCCGCTGCCTATCTGGCGCTGCGAGGAGAACCACCTCACCTGCGTCGGCTCGCGCGCCGAGCTGAGCGAGCTGTCCGGGCAGGACCACTCGAACCTGGACCCGCACCGCCCGTACATCGACGAGGTCACCTTCCCCTGCACGGCCGAGGGCTGCTCCCTCGAAGCCGTCCGCGTCCCGGAAGTCATCGACGCCTGGTACGACTCGGGTTCGATGCCGTTCGCGCAGTGGGGCTACCCGCACAAGAACAAGGAGATCTTCGAGAAGCGCTACCCGGCGCAGTTCATCTCGGAGGCCATCGACCAGACGCGCGGGTGGTTCTACACCCTCATGGCCGTCGGCACCCTCGTCTTCGACAAGTCCTCCTACGAGAACGTGGTCTGCCTGGGCCACATCCTCGCCGAGGACGGCCGCAAGATGTCCAAGCACCTGGGCAACACCCTCCAGCCCATCCCGCTCATGGACCAGCACGGCGCGGACGCGGTCCGCTGGTTCATGGCGGCCGGCGGCTCCCCGTGGGCGGCGCGGCGCGTCGGCCACGGCACGATCCAGGAGGTCGTCCGCAAGACCCTCCTCACGTACTGGAACACGGTCGCCTTCCAGGCCCTGTACGCCCGCACGTCGAACTGGGCCCCGTCCGCCTCGGACCCGGCGCCGGCGGACCGCACCGTCCTCGACCGCTGGCTCCTCTCGGAACTCCACGCCCTCACGAGCGGGGTCACCGAGGCGATGGAGTCGTACGACACCCAGCGCGCCGGCAAGCTCCTCTCCTCCTTCGTGGACGACCTCTCCAACTGGTACGTCCGCCGCTCGCGCCGCCGCTTCTGGCAGGGCGACGCGGCCGCGCTGCGCACGCTGCACGAGGTCGTGGAGACGGTCACCCGCCTCCTCGCCCCGCTCACCCCCTTCATCACCGAGCGGGTCTGGCAGGACATGATCGTTCCGGTCACCCCGGACGCCCCGGAGTCGGTGCACCTGTCCACCTGGCCGGTCGCGGACACCGCGGCGATCGACCCGGTCCTCTCGCAGCAGATGCTGCTGGTACGCCGCCTCGTGGAGCTGGGCCGCGCGACGCGGGCCGAGTCCGGCGTGAAGACGCGCCAGCCGCTGTCCCGCGCACTGGTCGCGGTGACGGGCTTCGAGGCCCTGTCCCCGGAGCTCCGCTCCCAGATCACGGAGGAGCTGAACGTCTCCTCCCTGGCCTCCCTCTCGGAGGTCGGCGGGTCCCTGGTGGACACCACGGCGAAGGCGAACTTCCGGGCGCTGGGCAAGCGCTTCGGCAAGGGCGTGCAGGACGTGGCGAAGGCCGTGGCCGCGGCGGACGCGGCGGCCCTGTCCCTGGCGCTTCGCTCCGGCGGGGCGACGGTGGAGGTCGACGGCTCCCCCGTCACCCTCACCCCCGAGGAGGTCATCATCACCGAAACCCCGCGCGAGGGCTGGTCGGTGGCGTCCGACTCCGGCGCGACGGTCGCCCTCGACCTGGAGATCACCGCGGAGCTGCGGCTGGCGGGCCTGGCCCGTGACGCGATCCGCCTGATCCAGGAGGCCCGGAAGAACTCGGGCCTGGACGTCGCGGACCGCATCGCCCTGCGGTGGTCCTCGACGGACCCGGAGGTCGTGACGGCCCTGACGGACCACGCGGGCCTCATCGCGGACGAGGTCCTCGCCACGGACTACGCCGCCGCCGAGGCCGACGCGTCGTACGGTGACCCGTTCACGGACGAGTCCCTCGCCCTGACGTTCCGCCTCCGCAAGGCGTAACCCCCCCGGCCCGTGGCCCGGCGCCCCTCCGGGGGCACCGGGCCACAGCTGTTTCTCCTCCCCTATCCCTGGGGCTCCGCCCCAGGGAACGGTGCGAGCACCGGGCGGGGACCTCGCCCCGCGCAGCGGCACCCGCCCCCGGCCCGACCGTCTGCCGACGGGTACCGCTTAGTTGTCGTCCTCGTCGATCAGGAAGCCCCGCATCGGAGACGGCGCCTGCTGCATCGGCTGCGGAGCGACCGGTCGCACCGGCGCCATCGGCTGCGTCATCGCCGGGGACATCTGCTGCTGGCCACCGTAGGACGGGGCCATCGGCGAGGGACCGCCCATGGGCGACGGGCCACCCATCGACGGGCCACCCATGGAGTGCATCGCACCGGCCGGGGCCATCGACGGGGACGGCGACGGCGGCAGCGCGGGACCGGCCGGGTTCCGCGGCGGAGCCAGCGAGTCGTCGGCCTGGGTCTCCAGCTGGCGCAGCTGCGACTCGAGGTAGGACTTCAGACGGGTCCGGTACTCACGCTCGAAGCCTCGCAGGTCCTCGACCTTGCGCTCCAGCGTGGCGCGGGCGGACTCCAGGGAGCCCATCGCGACGCGGTGCTTCTCCTGCGCGTCCCGCTCCAGCGCGTCGGCCTTGGCGCGGGCGTCCCGCTCCAGGCCCTCGGCGCGCGAACGGGCCTCGCCGACGATCTTGTTGGCCTCGGAGCGGGCCTCCGCGATCGCCTGGTCGGCGGTCTGCTGCGCGAGCGAGAGGACGCGGGCGGCACTGTCGCCACCGGGGCCCTGCTGCGGGAGCTGCTGCGGCTGCTGCTGCTGGTGCATCTGCTGACCCATGGGCTGCATCTGCTGCCCCATCGGCTGCATCTGCTGGCCCATCGGCTGACCGAGGGGGTTCTGGCCGCCCATGGACTGCTGCTGCATGGGGTTGCCCATCGGGCCGGGGCCCTGCTGACCCATGCCCTGCTGGCCCATCTGCTGCTGGCCCATGTGCTGCTGGCCCATCTGCTGCTGCCCACCCATGGTGTGCTGCTGCATGGGGCCGCCCATCTGGCCCGGACCCTGCTGTCCGTGCCCACCGGGGCCGGCGGGCAGCTGCGGCTGTCCGCCCGGAAGCTGCGGCGGACCCATCTGGGGCTGCTGCTGCTGCTGCGGCGGGCCGGATATGGCCGCGGGCACGGGGGCACCGGGGCCGCGCTGGTCCTGGGGCTCCGGCTTGCGCATGCCCTGCTGCTGCTGGTTCTGCGCGGCGGCACGCGTGGCGGCCGCGAGCTTGGCGCGCAGGTCCTCGTTCTCGCGCAGCAGGCGCGTCAGTTCGGACTCGACCTCGTCGAGGAAGGCATCGACCTCGTCCTCGTCATAGCCTTCTCGGAGGCGGACGGTCGTGAACTGCTTGTTCCGCACGTCCTCGGGGGTCAGCGGCATGTCTTCTTCACCTCTACGTAGTCGTCGGCAGTCGGCAAGACCGGATCGGGACTGTCCCCGCGCCCGCGGGGAAGCACATCGTTCACACACTTCTCGCAGCGGTGCTCACGAAACTGATGAGGATGTAAACGATGATCATCAGAACGAAGAAGGACAGGTCGAGTGCCACGCCCCCGAGACGCAACGGCGGGATGAGCCGCCGGAGAAGCTTGAGCGGTGGATCGGTGACAGTGTAGGTGGCCTCCAAAACGACCACCATCGCCTTGCCGGGCGTCCATGAACGTGCGAACTGGAACACGTAGTCCATGACCAGTCGGAAGATCAGCACGATCAGGAAGCACATCAGCGCGATGTAGACCACTTGCAGTGCGACGCCCATCCCGCGCTTCCCTCTCCCCTGCTCTCGCTCTGTTCCCGGTCCCCGTATCTGACGGATCGGTCTAGCTTTGGTTGAAGAACCCGCCCTCCGCGATGCGGGCCTTGTCCTCCGCCGTGACATCGACGTTAGCAGGCGACAGCAGGAACACCTTCTGTGTCACTCGTTCAATGCTGCCGTGCAGACCGAACACGAGACCGGCGGCGAAGTCGACGAGACGCTTCGCGTCCGTGTCGTCCATCTCCGTGAGGTTCATGATCACCGGAGTGCCCTCACGGAAGTGTTCCCCGATGGTACGGGCCTCGTTGTAGGTCCGGGGGTGCAGCGTCGTGATGCGGTACGGCTCCCGCTCGGAGACGACCTTGGGCATGATCACGGGTGCGTTCTTCTCCAGAATCGAGCGTTCGGGTGTGATGGATGCCACGGGGGCAATTCGCGCAGGACGTCCGTTTTCAACCGGAATTGGGACGGCTTCCCTCTGCGCCGGGGGCTGAGAGATTCGTACCGGTTCGTCCGATACGGGCGTTACATGTGAAGCGGGTTGCTGTCGCCGACGCTCCCGTTCCGGTTCCGGCTCGGGCTCGAACTCGTCGTCGGGGTCGTACCCCGGGTTGTCGTACCGGTCGTCCTCCACGAGGCCGAGGTAGACCGCCATCTTGCGCATCGCGCCGGCCATTCTCTGAGTCCTCCGCTCTGTGGTGGATCGCCCTGTCGCAGGTGTCTCGCCGTGTCACGAATGTCACCAACTGCCCGCGATCCACGTGGTCTGTCCGCTGATCAGCGGTAATGACCATATTTTCTGCTGTGGTCCGACTTTCTTCGCGACGTTACCCGAGCCGGGGTCTCGCGCCGAGTACCGCAGTGCCGACGCGTACATGTGTCGCACCGGCCGCAACGGCCAGTTCCAGGTCCGCGCTCATTCCGGCCGACACCATCGTGGCACCCGGATGGTCCGCGCGCAGGCGGGATGACAATTCCACCAGCTGCTCGAAAGCGGCTTGTTCGCGTCCCGCGAACTGCCCGGCCAGCGGAGCGACCGTCATCAGTCCGTCGATGCGCAGTCCGGGCGCCGCCGCCACGAGGTCCGCCAGTTCCGCGAGCTGCTCGGGTGCGGCTCCGCCGCGGGACCCCCGCTCGCCCGCCTCCGCGTCGAGGGCGATCTGTACGAGGCAGCCGAGTTCGCGTCCGGCTCCCCGCGCCGCGGCCGAGAGGGCCGTGACGAGCTTCGGCCGGTCGACCGACTGCACGATGTGCGCGTATCCCGCCACGGAACGGACTTTGTTCGTCTGCAGCTGACCGACGAAGTGCCAGGTGAGCGGCAGATCCGCACAGGCCGCGGCCTTGGGGGCGGCGTCCTGGTCACGATTTTCCGCCACGTGACGGACACCCAGGTCCGCCAGCAGTCGTACGTCGCTCGCCGGGTAGGTCTTGGTGACCACGATGAGGGTCACCTCTTCCCTCGCGCGTCCCGCCGCGGCGCAAGCGGCGCCGATGCGTCCCTCCACCCGCGCGAGGCTTTCGGCCAGCTCGGCCTTACGATCCGTCATCCCTCAGTCCAACCAGACATATCCGGCAAGCCGCCCGGTCACCCGGTCGCGGCGGTACGAGAAGTGGTCCCGCGACTCCAGTGTGCAGACCGGGGAGCGGTACGCGTCCACCACCCCCGCCCCGGCCAGCTGCGCGTGCACCCCGGCGACCACGTCGACGGCCGGTGTCCCCCAGCTTGTCTCGGCGTAGGAGGCCGGCACCACTTCGGCGACCGCCTCCCGCATCTCGGCGGGGACCTCGTAACAGCGCCCGCACACCGCCGGTCCGGTACGGGCGATCATGCGCGCGGGCTCCGCGCCCAGCGAGACCATCGCCTCGACGGCGGCGGTCACGACCCCGGCGACCAGTCCGGGCCGCCCGGCGTGGACGGCTCCCGCGATGCCGGCGACCGGGTCGGCCAGCAGGACGGGCGTGCAGTCGGCGGTGAGGACCGCGAGGGCGAGCCCCCGACGGGTGGTCACCAGCGCGTCCACGGAGGGGATGTCCGAACCGGCGGCCCACGGGCCGTCGACCACGGCCACCTCGCGCCCGTGCACCTGGTTCATCCAGACCACCCGGTCCGGTGCGATGCCCAGGCGGTCCACCGCGGCCGCCCGGTTCGCGCGAACGGCGGCCGGGTCGTCTCCGACCGCGCCGCCGAGGTTGAGCCCTTCGTACGGAACGGCGCTCACCCCGCCCCACCGGTCGGTGAAGGCGAAGTGGGCGCCGCTCTCGCTGTGCTGCTCCAGCGTCACTTCAAGAAGTCCGGGACATCCAGTTCCTCGGCCGGGCTGTCCTGGTACGGCCGGGCGGTCGGGACCTGCGGCGCGGGCGCCTCGGCGACCGGGGCCGGCGCGTGCGCGGGCTCCTCGCGCGGGGTGACCGTGCCCAGTCCGCCGAAGGCCGGACGGACCGGCTCGGCGGAGCGGACCGGAGCCGGGGCCGGCTCCTCGCGCTTGGTGGACACGGCGCCGATGACGTTGTCCCGGCGGGCCGGGGGCTGTCCGCCGTCGAACCCGGCCGCGATCACGGTGACCCGCACCTCGTCGCCGAGCGCGTCGTCGATGACGGCGCCGAAGATGATGTTCGCCTCGGGGTGCGCGGCCTCGCTGACCAGCTGCGCGGCCTCGTTGATCTCGAAGAGACCGAGGTCCGAGCCGCCGGAGATCGAGAGCAGCACGCCACGGGCGCCGTCGATGGACGCCTCCAGCAGCGGCGAGGAGATGGCCATCTCGGCCGCGGCCACCGCGCGGTCGTCGCCGCGGGCCGAGCCGATGCCCATCAGTGCCGAGCCGGCCTCGGACATCACGGACTTGACGTCCGCGAAGTCGAGGTTGATCAGGCCGGGGGTGGTGATGAGATCGGTGATGCCCTGGACGCCGGACAGCAGGACCTGGTCGGCCGACTTGAAGGCGTCGAGCACGCTGACCTGGCGGTCCGAGATGGACAGCAGTCGGTCGTTGGGGATGACGATGAGGGTGTCGACCTGTTCGCGGAGCTGGGCGATGCCGTCCTCCGCCTGGTTCGCGCGGCGCCGACCCTCGAAGGTGAACGGCCGGGTGACCACACCGATCGTCAGGGCGCCGAGCGAGCGCGCGATGTTGGCGACGACGGGTGCGCCGCCGGTGCCGGTGCCGCCGCCCTCGCCGGCGGTCACGAAGACCATGTCGGCCCCCTTGAGGACCTCCTCGATCTCCTCGCGGTGGTCCTCTGCCGCCTTGCGGCCGACATCCGGGTTGGCGCCGGCGCCAAGGCCGCGGGTGAGTTCGCGGCCGACGTCGAGCTTGACGTCGGCGTCGCTCATCAACAGCGCCTGGGCGTCCGTGTTGATGGCGATGAACTCGACGCCCTTGAGACCGACCTCGATCATTCGGTTGATGGCATTGACACCACCGCCGCCGACACCGATGACCTTGATGACTGCGAGGTAGTTCTGCGGTGCTGCCACGTCGAAGGCCTCTCGCCTCGAGTTACGTGTCGTTCGCCTCGCGGGCCTGCGGTGCGACGACTGATGCCGAAATTGGGAACGGTCCGTACACGCCGACCCGAACCCTAACCCTGAAGTTTAGGGTTATGAGTGTGTCTGTTCCTTGGAATCTCCCGAACAGGACACTAAGTCGACAAGTAGCGCGTGTTCAACGAACACGCCGAACCTCCCGTTTTTCTTTTCACCCTATGTGATCACCCGTATCGCTGGCCAACCAGGGTGCGCCGCTGTTCGACCGGACGTCAACTACCGGACACCGCCGGGGCGGTGGGGACGCTCACATCGAACCGATCGGCCTTGGGCGAGGCCTTCAGCAGCGCCGTCAGAGCGCGTCCCTTCGCGTCACCCTGTTCGCCGCTCCCCCAGATCACGGTCCGGCCCCGCGTCAACTCCAGTACCACCGAGTCGTACGAGCCCACCTTGACCTGCACGGTCTCCTTGCGGATGGCCTGCCGAAGGCCGCCGGCGACCCCGACGGCCTCGTGCAGCAGCCGATCCTCGTCGAAACGGCGGCCGCTCGCGGACCGGTCCACGCTCAATTCGAGGACCGGAACGCCGCCGGGTGCTTTCGCGACCGTGTCGAATCGCACACCCGAAGCGTCCACTTCCTCGAAGCCCGCGTCCTTTTTGATGAGCAGGACCGGCTTGCGTTCCGTCACCTTCAGCCCGATTCCGTGCGGCCAGGCACGCACCACGTCGACCGAATCGATACGGGGCAGCCGGCCGCGGAGCCGGGCTTCGATCTCGTCCGTGTCCACGGACACCATGGGCGCGCCGACGGGTACGGCCGCCGCGAGGAGCACCTGCTGCGAGGTCAGGATCTCGGTGCCGCCCGCGGTGACCTTCTCGACCCGGAGCCAGGAGGAGCCGTAGAGCACCCAGGCGCACCCGGCGGCCAGGAGCGCCGCCAGGACGAGCCCGGCGACCAGGACGGGGCCCCGGCGCAGGCCCCTCAGGAGGGGCCCGCCCGGGCCCGCCGGGCCGGATGCACGTGGCGGTTTGGGCGACTTGGGGGCTTTGGGAGCCTTGGGTCGCTTGGTGGAACCGGGCCCGTTCCCCGCGGCCCCGGGACTGCCGCGCTGTGCGGTGCTCGCTCCGGCCACTCCTGTGCCTCCTGGGTCTGTGCCTCCCGCCTCAGCGGGTCCGGTTGGCGGCGATCGCCTCGTACACCATGCCGACCAGCAGCTCGTCGGCGTCCCGTCGGCCGAACTCTGCGGCCGCGCGGGACATCTCGTACAGGCGGTGCGGGTCGGCGAGGACCGGGAGGATCTGGCCGAGCACCCAGTCGGGCGTCAGTTCCGCGTCGTCCACGAGCAGTCCGCCGCCGGCCTTGACCACCGGCTGGGCGTTGAGCCGCTGTTCGCCGTTGCCGATGGGCAGCGGGACGTAGGCGGCGGGCAGCCCGACGGCGGAGAGTTCGGCGACGGTCATCGCACCCGCGCGGCACAGCATCATGTCGGCGGCGGCGTACGCGAGGTCCATCCGGTCCACGTACGGTACCGGCACATAAGGCGGCATCCCGGGCATGTTGTCGACACGCGGCAGTTCGTTCTTCGGGCCGACCGCGTGCAGGATCTGGATCCCGGAGCGCTGGAGGACCGGAGCGACCTGCTGGATCACCTCGTTGAGGCGGCGGGCGCCCTGCGAGCCGCCGGAGACCAGCAGCGTCGGCAGGTTGGGGTCGAGCCCGAAGGCGGCGCGCGCCTCCGGGCGGACCGCGGCCCGGTCGAGGGTGGAGATGGACCGGCGCAGCGGGATGCCGATGTAGCGGGCGCCGCGCAGCTTGCTGTCGGGCGTGGAGACCGCGACGGCGTGCGCGTACCGGGAGCCGATCTTATTGGCCAGGCCGGGCCGGGCGTTGGCCTCGTGGACGATGATCGGCACCCCGAGGCGCTTGGCCGCGAGGTAGCCGGGCAGGGCCACGTAGCCGCCGAAGCCGACGACGCAGTCGGCCTTGGTGCGCTCCAGGATCTGCTCGGCGGCCTTGATGGTGCCGCGCAGCCGTCCGGGGACGGTGATCAGCTCGGGCGTTGGCCTACGGGGCAGCGGGACGGCAGGGATCAGTCCCAGCTCGTAGCCGCGCTCCGGCACCAGGCGGGTTTCGAGTCCGCGTTCCGTGCCGAGGGCGGTGATGCCCACGGAAGGGTCCTGCCTGCGCAGGGCGTCCGCGAGGGCGAGCGCTGGCTCGATGTGGCCGGCGGTCCCCCCACCAGCGAGTACGACATGCACCGAAATTCACCGCTCTCCGGACGGACGCTTCTTGACGCGCCGTCTCATTGACTTCCATCTCCAGCCGGTCCGCGGCCGGCCCTTCCGCGGCCTTCGCATCGCGAGGGCCGCGCGTGCCGCCGGCTCCTCACGCGCGAACGCGATGAGCAGTCCGACCGCGAACATGGTCGGCAGCAGGGCCGACCCCCCGTAGGAGAACAGCGGGAGCGGGACCCCGGCGATCGGCAACAGGCCGAGCACCGCACCGATGTTGATCACGGCCTGTGCCGTGATCCAGGTGGTCACGCCTCCCGCGGCAAACCGTACGAAGGGGTCCTCCGTGCGTCCGGCCACGCGGATACCCGCATAGCCTAGGGCCGCGAACAGGGCGAGCACCGACAGTGTCCCCGCCAGCCCCAGTTCCTCGCCGGTGATGGCGAAGATGAAGTCGGTGTGGGCCTCTGGCAGTTGCCCCCATTTTTCCACACTGGCGCCCAGACCGGAACCGAACCATCCGCCGGAGGCCAGGGCATAGATTCCGTGGACGGCCTGCCAGCAGAGGTCGTTCCTGCCCGGTTCGGTCGCCCCGATGCAGGCGAGCCGGTCCATGCGGTGCGGGCTGGTCTTGATGAGCAGCACGACGAGCAGACCCGCGAAGGCCAGTACGCCCGCGAACATCCGCGTCGGCGCCCCGGCCAGCCACAACAGGCCGAACAGGATGGCCCCGAGGATCATCGCGGTGCCCATGTCGCCGCCCAGCATGATGAGCCCGAGCAGCAGGAAGGTGACCGGGACCAGCGGCACCAGCAGGTGCTTCCACTGGCTCAGCAGGTCCTTGTCCCCCTTGCGCGCGAGCAGGTCGGCGCCCCACAGGATCAGTGCCAGTTTGCCGAACTCGCTGGGCTGGAGCATGAACGGACCGCCGAGGGAGATCCAGTTCTGGTTGCCGTTGATCGAGACCCCTATCCCGGGGACCTGGACCAGGACCATCAGGAAGAGCGTGCCGGTCAGCACCGGATAGGACAGCGCCCGGTGGAGCTTGACGGGCATCCGGGAGGCGACCAGGAGCAGCACGGTGCCGATCAGGGCCGCCAGGAACTGCTTCTTGAAGAAGTACGCGTCGCCCAGGCCGAGCTGGAGGGCCTTGATCATCGAGGCGGAATAGACCATCACCAGGCCGAGCACGGTGATGAGCAGCGAGCTGCCGAAGATCAGGTAGTACGCGGTGAGCGGCCGGTCCCAGGCCCGGCGGAGCCGGCTCTGCGTACGCCGGAACCCGGCCAGCGGCCCGCCCGCGGCGGACCGCTTCGCGCTCGCGACGGGCCGCCCGCGGCCCAGCACCCGGCCGGTCCCGGGCGCCCTGACGGACCGCGCGGGCTTGTCGGTTCCGGCTGCTTTGGCGGCGGACGGCCGCCGTCCCGGCAGCACTTGCTTGGCCGGCATCTGTGATCTTCCCCTCCACTCGTACGAGGCGAGGCGAGCGGCCGGCGGGTGCGGGAGCCCCGGAGCTAGGCCTTCTCGGCGGCCAGTTCGCGCACCGCGTCGGCGAACGCGTCCCCACGCTTGTTGTAGTTCGCGAACATGTCCATCGAGGCACAGGCCGGCGCCAGCAGAACCGTGTCGCCGGGCTCCGCGAGCCGGGCCGCTTCCCGGACCGCCGCGAGCATCGCCCCAGTGTCGGTCCGCTCGAGGTCCACGACCGGGACCTGCGGGGCGTGTCGCGCCAGTGCCTCGGCGATCAGCGCCCGGTCGGCGCCGATCAGCACGGCGGCCCGCAGCCGCTTCGCCGACCGCTGTACGAGCTCGTCGAAGGTCGCGCCCTTGGCGAGGCCTCCGGCGATCCAGACGATCGGGTCGAAGGCGGCCAGGGAGGCCTCGGCGGCGTGGGTGTTGGTGGCCTTGGAGTCGTCGACGTACGTGACGCCGTCCACCTCGTCCACGTGGCTGACCCGGTGCGCGTCCGGCCGGAAGGCGCGCAGTCCGTCGCGGACGGCGCTCGGCTTCACGCCGAAGGCGCGGGCCAGGGCCGCCGCGGCGAGCGCGTTGGCGATGTTGTGCGGGGCCGGCGGGTTGACGTCCGCGACCTCGGCGAGTTCCTGGGCGTTCTTCTGCCGGTCGTCCACGAAGGCCCGGTCGACGAGGATGCCGTCGACCACGCCGAGCATGGAGGGGCCGGGGGCGCCGAGGGTGAAGCCGATCGCCCGGCAGCCCTCTTCGACGTCGGCCTCCATGACCAGGTTCTCGGTGGCCTTGTTGTCGGCGGCGTCCGCGTTGTAGACGCAGGCCACCGTGTTGCCCTCGTAGATCCGGCCCTTGTCGGCGGCGTAGGCCTCCATCGAGCCGTGCCAGTCGAGGTGGTCGGGGGCCAGGTTCAGGACGGCCGCGGAGTGGACGCGCAGCGAGGGCGCCCAGTGCAGCTGGTAGCTGGAGAGCTCGACGGCGAGCACGTCGAGATCGCGGTACGGCTCCTCGCCCAGGACCACGTCGATGATCGGGGTGCCGATGTTCCCGACGGCCGCCGTCTTGAGTCCGGCCGCCTTCAGGATCGAGGCGAGCATCTGCGTGGTGGTGGTCTTGCCGTTGGTGCCGGTGATCGCGAGCCAGGGGGCGGCGTCCGGGCCGCGCAGCCGCCAGGCGATCTCCACGTCTCCGACGACGTCGACACCGGCCGCGGCGGCGGCCTCGAACAGCGGGCTGTCGGGCTTCCAGCCGGGCGAGGTGACGACCAGGTCCGTGCCTTCGGGCAGGGTCTCCGCGTCCGCCAGGCGTACGGAGATCCCCGCCGCCTCCAGCTCCGCCGCGCGCTCGCGGTGGCCCTCGCTGTCGCCGCCGTCGACGACGGTCACGACGGCGCCGAGGCCGGCCAGGGCGCGGGCGGCGCTGACGCCGCTCACGCCGAGGCCGGCGACGGTGATGTTCTTGCCCTGCCAGGAGGTCACTTGTCGGCTGCCCATCCCGCGTAGAAGAGTCCGAGACCCACGATCACGCACATGCCCTGGATGATCCAGAAGCGGACCACGACAAGGACTTCGGACCACCCCTTGAGTTCGAAGTGGTGCTGGAGCGGAGCCATCCGGAAGACGCGCTTGCCGGTCATCTTGAAGGAGCCGACCTGGATGACGACCGACATGGTGATGAGGACGAACAGGCCGCCCAGCAGCGCCATCAGGAACTCGGTCCGGGAGCAGATGGCCAGGCCGGCGAGCGCGCCGCCGAGGGCCAGCGAACCGGTGTCGCCCATGAAGATCTTGGCGGGCGAGGTGTTCCACCACAGGAAGCCGAAGCAGGCGCCCATCAGGGCGGAGGCGACGACCGCGAGGTCCAGCGGGTCCCTCACCTCGAAACAGGCGGCCGGGTTGGTCAGGGTCTGCGCGTTGGCGCAGGACTCCTGGTACTGCCAGACGCCGATGAAGGTGTAGGCGCCGAAGACCATCACGGCGGCGCCGGTGGCCAGGCCGTCCAGTCCGTCGGTCAGGTTCACGCCGTTGGACATCGCCAGGATCATGAACAGCGCCCAGACCACGAACAGCACCGGCCCGATGGACCAGCCGAAGTCCGTGACGAACGACAGCTTCGTCGAGGCCGGGGCGAGCCCGCGGGCGTCCTTGAACTGGAGCGCGAGCACCGCGAAGGCGATGCCGACGATCAGCTGGCCGGACATCTTGGCCTTGGCCCGCAGACCGAGCGAGCGCTGCTTGACGATCTTGATGTAGTCGTCGAGGAAACCGACCAAGCCCATGCCGGCCATCAGCAGGAGGACCAGGAGGCCCGAGAAGGTCGGCTGACTGCCGGTGATCACCTTGGTGAGGGCGTACGCGATCAGCGTGGCCAGGATGAAGGAGATGCCGCCCATGGTGGGCGTGCCCTTCTTCCCGGCGTGGCCGCGCGGACCGTCGTCACGGATGAACTGGCCGTAGCCCTTGCGGGCCAGACCCTTGATCAGCAGCGGGGTGCCGATGAGCGTGAGGAAGAGTCCGATGACTCCGGAGAACAGGATCTGCCTCATCGGCCGGCGACCTCGCCCTCGCGCTCCAGCAACGCCAGCGCGACCCGCTCCAGACCAATGGACCTGGAAGCCTTCACCAGCACGACGTCACCCGGGCGCAATTCACTGCGCAACAGGTCGACCGCCGCCTGCGCGTCGGACACGAGCACCGACTCCTCACCCCACGAACCCTCGTTATATGCGCCCAGTTGCAGCCAGGACGCTTCCCTGCCCCCGACTGCGACGAGTTTGCTCACGTTGAGCCGGACGGCGAGCCGTCCCACCGCGTCGTGCTCGGCCAGCGACGCGTCACCGAGCTCGGCCATGGGACCGAGCACCGCCCACGTGCGTCCCCCGTTGGCCCTCGCGGCGCCGCCCATCGCGGCCAGCGCGCGCAGAGCGGCCCGCATGGACTCGGGATTCGCGTTGTAGGCGTCGTTGACGATCGTCACACCGTCCGCCCGCTCGGTGACCTCCATCCGCCACCGGGACAGGGTGCCCGCTCCGGAGAGCGCGGTGGCGATCTCCGGGGTGGACATGCCCAGTACGTGGGCGACGGCGGCCGCGGCGAGCGCGTTCGACACGTGGTGCTCACCGTACAGCCGCAAGGTCACTTCGCCGCACCCGGTGGGTGTGTGGAGTGTGAAGGAGGGTTGTCCTCCCGGTGTCATGCGGACATCGGTGGCGCGTACGTCGGCGTCCTCGGCCTCACCGAAGAGGACCGTACGGGCCTTCGTGCGGGCGGACATCGGGCGGACCAGGGGGTCGTCGGCGTTCAGCACGGCGATCCCGCCGTCGGCCTCCGGCGGGAGGGACTCCACCAGCTCGCCCTTGGCCTGCGCGATCTGCTCGCGGCCGCCGAACTCGCCGATGTGGGCGGTCCCGACGTTCAGCACGAGGCCGATGCGCGGGGGCGTCAGACCGGTGAGGTAGGCGATGTGGCCGATCCCCCGGGCGCCCATCTCCAGTACCAGGTGCCGGGTTTCCCCGGTGGCCTTCAGCGCGGTGAGCGGCAGGCCGATCTCGTTGTTGAGGGAGCCGGGCGTCCACACCGTGGGCGCGTGCTCCTGGAGCACCTGCGCGATGAGGTCCTTGGTGGAGGTCTTCCCGGCGGAGCCGGTCAGGGCCACCACGTCGGTGCCCAGACGCTCGACGACGGCGCGGGCGAGGGCCCCGAGGGCCTTCTCCACATCGGGAACGACCACCGCGGGTACGCCGACGGGCCGGGCCGCGAGGACGGCCGCGGCGCCCGCGGCGACCGCGCGCTCCGCGTAGTCGTGACCGTCGACCTGCTCGCCGGCGAACGCGACGAACAGGCTGCCGGGCTCCACCTGCCGGGAGTCGATGACCACGGGCCCGGTGATGCGTACGGACGGATCCGGTATGTCGTGGGGCCGCCCGCCGGTGATGTCGGCGATCTCGGCGAGGGAGAGGGCGATCACTGGTTCACCTCGGCCTGTCGGGCACGCTGTCGGGCTTGGGTCTCGATGGCCGCGCGCAGGACCGCCCGGTCGTCGAAGGGACGTACGACGCCTGCGGTGTCCTGGCCCTGCTCGTGGCCCTTGCCGGCCACCAGCACGGTGTCCCCGGCCCCGGCGCGCGCGACGGCCGCCGCGATGGCCGCCGCCCGGTCGGCGTCGACGAGGACGGTCGCGCGTTCGGCGGCGGGGACGGACACAGCGCCTTCGAACATCGCGGCGAGGATCGCCAGCGGGTCCTCGGAGCGCGGGTTGTCGGAGGTGAGCACGGCGGTGTCGGCGAACCGGGCGGCCGCGGCGCCCATCGGGCCCCGCTTGGTGGTGTCGCGGTCGCCGCCGCAGCCGAGCACGACGTGCAGTTTGCCGGTGGTGACCTCGCGCAGGGCCCGGAGGACCGATTCGACGGCGTCCGTCTTGTGCGCGTAGTCGACGACGGCCAGGTACGGCTGTCCCGCGTCGACCCGCTCCAGCCGGCCGGGCACCCCGGGCACCGCGGCGACTCCGTCGGCGGCGTCCTGCGGGTCGAGGCCGGCGGCGGCGAGCGTGACGATCGCGGCGACCGTGTTGGCCACGTTGAACGGGCCGGGCAGCGGGGCGGTGGCCCGTACGCGCTGCCCGTCCGGGCCCACCAGGGTCAGGGTCGAGTCGGTGTGGCCCGAGACCACGTCCTCGGCGCGCCAGTCGGCGGCCGGATCGCCGGCGGCGGAGAAGGTGACGACCGGGATCCCCGCCTCCTTGGCGAGGCGCCGGCCGTACTCGTCGTCGATGTTGACCACTCCGAGGCGGGCCCGGCGCTCGGTGAAGAGCTGCGCCTTGGCCTGGAAGTAGTCCTCCATGCCGGAGTGGAACTCCATGTGTTCCGGGCTGAGGTTGTTGAAGACGGCCACGTCGAAGACGCAGCCGTCGACCCGGCCGAGCACCAGCGCGTGGCTGGAGACCTCCATGGCGACGGCCTCGACCCCGCGTTCGCGCATGACCGCGAACAGCGCCTGCAGGTCGGTGGCCTCGGGGGTGGTGCGCTCGGACTTGATGCGCTCGTCCGCGACGCGCATCTCGACGGTGCCGATGAGGCCCGTCGTCCGTCCGCTGCCGCGCAGGCCGCCCTCGACGAGGTACGCCGTGGTGGTCTTGCCGGAGGTGCCGGTGATGCCGATCTGGAGCAGGCCCTCGCCCGGCCGTCCGTAGATCGCGGCGGCCAGTTCGCCCATCCGGCCGCGCGGATCGGCGACGGCGAGGACCGGGAGTCCGGTGGCCGCCGCGCGCTCCGCGCCGGCCGGGTCGGTCAGCACGGCGGCGGCGCCGAGCCCGGCCGCCTGCGCGGCGAAGTCGGCGCCGTGCACCCTGGCGCCGGGCAGGGCCGCGTACAGGTCTCCGGGACGCACGGCACGGGAGTCGTGCGTGATGCCGGTGATCCGTACGCCGGCGCTGCGCGGCGGCGCGCCGGGGGCTTCGACTCCCAGCAGGTCCGCCAGCTCGCCGAGCGGGGTCGGGCGGGCGGACAGGGGGCGTGGCGCTCCCGGCGGCGCTGCCGGGGCGTCGTTCTGGGTGGTTCTGGGCTGATCAGCGTGGGACACGGCGGTGAGCGTACCGGGCCCGGTGGGCCGCCCGCGAAGTGAGGGTCCGGCCTCTGCGCCGGTGCCCGCGTGGTTCCCGGGTTCGGGGGTGATCGTTGTCACTGATGGTGCCTCACGCTTTTCTGGGGCGGGACTGCCGGGCCGACGGTCCGGGCCGGCTGCGGGCTCGGCTGGGGACGGGGCTGCGCGCCGGGTTCGTAGTCGACCGGGAGCCCGGCGGGGGCGGTTCCGGTGGGGGCGACCTGGAGGGTCTTGAGGGCGAACTCCATGACCTTCTTGTAGATGGGTCCGCAGATCTGGCCGCCGAAGTAGCTGCCCTTGGTGGGGTTCTGGATGGCGCAGTAGACCGTGATGCGGGGACGGTCGGCGGGCGCGAAGCCCGCGAAGGAAGCGGTGTAGCCCTTGTAGCGGCCGGTGGCCGGATCCACCCGGTTGGACGTGCCGGTCTTGCCGCCTACCCGGTAGCCGGGGATCCGGGCCTTGGTTCCGGTGCCCTCCTGGTCGTCGACCACCGACTCCAGCATTTGCGCGAGGGTCTTGGCGGTTTCCGGGCTGACCACGCGGTTCTGCGGGGGTGCCGGGGCCGGGGTGAAGCGGCCGTCGGGCCCCTTGGTGCCGCGGACCAGGGTCGGCTGGACGCGAACGCCTCCGTTGGCGATGGTCGAGTAGACGGAGGCCGCCTGCATGGCGTTGAGGGACAGGCCCTGGCCGAAGGGGATCGTGTACTGCTGGGAGGTGGACCAGTCCTCGGGCTTGGCGAGGATGCCGCGGGACTCCCCCGGGTAGTTCAGGCCGGTGGGCCGCCCGATGCCGAACTTGTCCAGGTAGGAGTACAGGACCTTGTTGGCGTCGCGCTGCGTCGGGCCGAGCTGGCCGGTGGCCAGGATGGTCCCGATGTTGGAGGACTTGGCGAGGACCCCGTTGAGGGTCAGGTACCAGGTCACGTGGTCGATGTCGTCCTTGAACAGCCGGTCGCCCCGGTGCAGCCGGTTGGGGACCTCGACGTGGGTGTCGGCGGTCGCCTTCTTCTCCTCGAGCACGGCGGCCATCGACATCACCTTGGCGGTGGAGCCGGGCTCGTACACGTCCTGGAGGGCCGCGTTGCCCATGGCGGCGGAGCTGGCCCTGGACAGGTCGTTGGGGTCGAAACCGGGGGCGTTGGCCATGGCCAGCACCTCGCCGGTCTGGGTGTCCTGGACGATGACGTAGCCGCGGTCGGCCTCCGACTTGGCGACCTGCTCGGAGATGGCGCTCTGCGCGGCCCACTGGATGTCGCGGTCGATGGTCAGTTCGATGTCCTCGCCGGGCACGGCGGGCTTCTCGCTGGATCCGGCGGTGGGCACCCGGCGGCCGCCGGACTGGGCGTAGGTGAGCTCGCCGTCCTTGCCGGCCAGTTTCTTGTCGAGCGAGGACTCCAGGCCTCCGGCGCCCTTGCCCTCGGCGTTGACGTAACCCAGTATCCCGGCGGCGAGATCGCCGTTCGGGTACACGCGCTTGCTGCTGTTCTCGTTGAACACGCCGGCCAGGACGTTGGCGCCGGGCCCGTTGTTCCTCTTGTCCGCGGCGGACTTCTCGGCGAAGACCTTCTTGAGGTCCTTGATCTGGTTCCAGACCTGGGGGGTCTGGCGGCGGGCGAGGACGACGTAGCGGGTGTTCTTCGTCTTCAGGCGCTCGGTGAGCTCCTTGGCGTCCTTGCCGATGATCGGTGCGAGGAGGGCGGCGGCCTGCTCGGGTGCGTCCGGGGCCTTGCTCTCCTGCGGCGTGAACATGTGCGGGTCCGCGGTGATGTCGTACGCGTCCACGCTGGTGGCGAGCGCGACGCCCTTGCGGTCGGTGATCTCACCGCGCTCGGCGGCCAGGGTGTGGCTGGCGAACCGGTTCTCGGAGGCCTTGGCGGAGTACGCGGACGCGTCGACGGCCTGGACCTGCAACAGGCGCACGACGAACGCCAGCATGACGAGCGTGAGCCCGACGCTGACCAGCCGCAGACGGGGCTTGGGGGCGCCGAGCCGGATCGTGTGCGGCTTCCTGGCGGGCGCGGGGCGACGGGTGGCGGGCCTGGCCCCCGCCGGCCTGGCCGCGGCCCGCGCCCGGTCCCCGCCGGGCCT
>NZ_JAGGOW010000060.1 GCF_018614135.1 Streptomyces sp. ISL-66 | reverse complement strand
ACCCCTACACCCGCGCGCTGGTCGGCTCGCTCCCCGACATGGACACCGACCGGTCGGGCCCCCTCACCACCATCCCCGGCCGCCAGCCCGCCCCCGGCGACGTCGGCGACGGCTGTGCCTTCGCCGACCGGTGCGCCTTCGCCACCGGCCGCTGCGCGATCCGCCCGAAGCTGCTCGCCCGTACGGAAGAACACTCCGTAGCCTGCTGGGAGGTCCTGTGAACATCAGCGAACTCACCGTCCGCTTCGGATCCTTCACAGCGGTCGACGCCGTCAGTCTGGAGGTGCCGGAGGGTTCCGTCACCGGTCTCGTCGGAGAGTCCGGTTCCGGAAAGTCCACCCTCGCCCGCGCGGCGGCCGGTCTGACGCCGTACCGAGGCACGATCTCCGGGGTCACACGAGGCCGCGTCCAGATGGTGTTCCAGGACCCGTACTCCTCGCTCAACCCGCGCATGAGCATCGGCGACGCCATCGCCGAGGGCGCACGCGTGCCGCGCGCCCAGCGGCCTGCGGAGGTCGGGCGGCTCCTGGAACTGGTCTCCCTCCCGGCCACGTACGCGAGCAAGTACCCCCGCGAACTGTCCGGCGGCCAACGCCAGCGCGTCGCCATCGCCCGCGCACTGGCGGCCGAACCGGAGCTGCTCATCGCGGACGAGATCACCTCCGCCCTCGACGTCTCCGTCCAGGGAGCCGTACTCAACCTCATCCGCGACCTGCGCAGCGAACTCGGCCTGACCATGCTGTTCATCTCGCACAACCTCGCCGTCGTGCGGTACGTCTGCGACGCCGTCGCCGTCATGCACCACGGCCGGCTCGTGGAGTCCGGCCCCGTCGAGGACGTGATCGGCGCGCCCCGGCACGAGTACACCCGCACCCTGCTTGACGCGGTCCCGCGCCTGGCCCGTGCCTGAACCCACCTTCGCGCCCGACGGCCCGCCGCCTCGTACGGGCCGCAGGACACGTCCTCCATCCGACCCGAAGGGCTCGTCGTGACCCACGATCTCCACCGCCGTGCCGTCGTCGCCGACGCGCACAACGATCTCCTCATGGCCGTCGCCGCACGTCCCCCGAAGCGCTGGGGCTCCTTCTTCCGCGAACGCTGGCTGCCGCAACTGCGCGAGGGCGGCATCGACATCCAGGTCCTGCCCGTGTTCATCGACGACCAGTACCGACCCGAGGGCGCCCTCCGGCAGACCCTCCGCATGATCGAATGCGCCCATGTCCTCGCAGAGGCCAACGCCGACGACGTCGCCCTCTGCTTGAACGGCACCGACATCGACGCCGCCCTCGCCGAGAGCAAGATCGCGCTGGTCCTCGCCCTGGAGAGCGCACCCGGTGTCGACGCCTCCGTCGAGCTCTTCGCCACCCTGTTCCGGCTCGGCGTGCGGATCTCCTCGATCGCCCACTGGGGGCGCACCCCGCTCGCGGACGGCAGCCGCGAGGATGCCACCGGCAGCCGGCTGACCGTGCCCGGCGTCGAGGCGCTGCGGGAGATGGAACGCCTCGGGATGCTCTTCGACGTCTCCCATCTGGGGGCGAGCGGCGTCGCGCACGTCCTGGAACTGGCCACCCGCCCCTTGATCGCCACCCATTCGTGCGCCCGCGCCCTGCGGGACCACCACCGCAACCTCACCGACGAACAGATCCGCGGCGTGGCCGCCACCGGCGGCGTGGTCTGCGTGAACTTCGTCCCGGACTTCCTCACCGACAACCAGGCGAAGGTGAGTGCCGACCGGATCGTCGACCACATCGAACACATCGTCTCCGTCGCCGGGATCGACCACATCGGCCTCGGCTCGGACTTCGTACGCGAGGTGATGACGGACGTCACACCACCTTGCTGCGAGAACCTCGACGACGAGGATCCGATGTTCGACTTCCCCGGCCTCGAGGGCCCGGCGGGCATGCCCCTGGTGACCGGGGCGCTCGTCCGCAGGGGCCTGTCCGAGGAGGACATTCTGAAGATCCTCGGCGGGAACATGCGACAGCTCATGAGCAAGCACATGGGCTGACACTCGAAATTGCCAGTGCCCGGCCGGTCGTACCACCCGCCGGGCACTGGCAGCTCCGTGGACCTTGGGTGCCCGGTACGAACCGGGCGCTCAGGTTGTGACCGCGGCACCAACCGGGCCGTGTCCGGCGTGCCTAGCGTGGCGGTCATCCCAACCTGGAGGACCACCGTGCCGGTTGCCCAAGAACCCCTTCCCCCGCGAGCGGACCATGCGGCCGACCTCGATGTCATGCTCGCCGACCTCGAAGAACTCGTGACCTGTGAGTCGTACTCCGCCGACCACGCCGCGGTGGCCCGCAGCGCGCGGGTGGTCGCGGAGCAGGGCAGCCGGTTGCTCGGCGCCCGGCCGCAGACGCTGGTGATCGACGGCGTCACCCATGTCCAGTGGACCTTCGGCACCCCGCGGGTCCTGCTCCTGGGGCACCACGACACCGTTTGGCCGATCGGATCCCTCAAGACCCACCCCTGGTCGGTGGAGCAGGGCATCGCCCGCGGCCCCGGTGTCTTCGACATGAAGGCCGGACTGGTCCAGATGTTCCACGCCCTGGCCTCCTTGCCCTCCCTGGACGGGGTGTGCGTACTGGTTACGGGCGACGAAGAAGTCGGATCGGACGCCTCCCGCCCGCTCATCGAGGACCTGGCGCGTCAGTGCGCGGCCACGCTCGTCCTGGAGCCCGCCGCCCCCGGGGGAGCGCTCAAGACCAGCCGCAAGGGCGTTTCCCTCTACGACATCACCGTCCACGGCCGCGCCGCCCATTCCGGTCTGGAGCCCGAGAAGGGCATCAACGTCGCGACGGAACTCGCCCACCAGATCCTGGCCCTGAGCCGGATCGCCGACACCGTCACCGCGCGGACCGGGCCCGGCACCACGGTCACCCCCACCCTGATGTCGGCCGGCACCGCGACCAACACCGTCCCCGCCCGTGCCGACCTCAGCGTGGATGTACGAGTCCCCAGCCCCGCGGCGCAGGAAGCGGTCGACCAGCTGATCAGGACCCTGCGAGCGCACGACCCCGGCGCGCGCCTGCGGATCGCCGGCGGCCCCAACCGCCCGCCCCTGGACCCCGGCGCCTCTGAGAACCTCTTCGCCCTGGCCGGCGACATCGCCGCGCGACTCGGCCTCGACCCCTTGCGGCGGGCGGCCGTCGGCGGCGCCTCCGACGGCAACTACACCGCCGGGGCCGGCTGCCCCACCCTCGACGGCCTCGGCGCTGTCGGCGACGGGGCCCACGCCGACCACGAACACGTCGTCACCGCCACGATGCCGGACCGTGCCCGGCTCCTTTCCCACCTCGTCGGAGCGATGCAATGAGTGGGTCCGAAATCCGCGAACTCCACGCCATGGAGGAGTTCGACGACGTCAGCCGGCTCTACGCCGAGATCTGGGGGACGGACGCCGGGGGCGGCCCCGTCTCCGCCGAGGTGATGCGCGCCCTGGCCCACGCCGGCAACTACGTGGCCGGCGCGTACGAGGACGGCCGCCTGACCGGTGCGTCCGTCGCCTTCTTCGGCGAACCCATGGGCACCACCCTGCACTCCCACATCACCGGCGCCTCCATGGGACGCGGCATCGGCCTCGCCCTCAAACTGCACCAGCGCCAATGGGCGCTCGCCCGCGGGCTCAAGCGCATCACGTGGACCTACGATCCGCTGATCCGCCGCAACGCCTACTTCAATCTCGTCAAGCTGGGCGCCCGCCCCGAGGAGTACCTGCAGTCCTTCTACGGCGCCATGGACGACGCCATCAACGGCGGCGACGAGTCCGACCGCGTCCTGACCGCCTGGGACCTGACCGCACCCGCCGGCCCGTACGGCTTCGAGCTGCCCGCCGGTGCCGTCCACGGCGTCCGAAACCACGACGGCCGCCCCGTGGTCGGCCCGACCGACGCCGACACCGTCCTCATCGACCTCCCCGACGACATCGAGTCCCTGCGCCGTACGGACCCGGGCGCGGCCCGGGAATGGCGGCTGGCCGTCCGGCACACCCTGGGCGGCCTGCTCGCCGAGGGAGCCCGCGTGGCCGGCTTCCACGACCGTCGCAGCTACGTCATCCACCGCACCCGCACCTCAGGAGCCACCCGCACATGAAGACGAAGATCTCCGGCGTCGAACTGCGCCGCATCGCGATGCCGCTCGTCGCACCGTTCCGCACCTCCTTCGGCGTCGAGACGAGCCGTGACGTCCTGCTGGTCCGCGTCGTCACCTCCGACGGAACAGAAGGCTGGGCGGAATGCGCGGCCATGTCCGAGCCCCGCTACTGCTCCGAGTACGTCGACGGAGCCCAGGACGTACTGCGCCGCTTCCTCATCCCGGCCCTGCCGAAGGACGGCGTGGACGCGGCCACCGTCGGCCGCGTACTGGAACCCTTCACCGGCCACCACATGGCGAAGTCCGTCCTGGAGACGGCCGTTCTCGATGCCCAGCTCCGCGCCTGCGGAGAGTCCTTCGGCTCCTACCTGGGCGCGGCCGGGGACCGCGTCCCCTGCGGCGTCTCCGTGGGGATCATGGACTCGGTACCCGAGCTCCTGGACGCGGTGGAAGGCTACGTGGCCGAGGGCTACGTCCGGATCAAGCTGAAGATCGAGCCCGGCTGGGACGTCGACCCCGTCCGCGCCGTCCGCGAACGCTTCGGTGACGACCTCCTCCTCCAGGTCGACGCCAATGCCGCGTACACCCTGGTCGACGCCCAGCAGCTCGCCAAGCTCGACGACTTCGGCCTCCTGCTGATCGAACAGCCCCTGGCCAACGACGACATGGTCCAGCACGCCCAGCTCGCGAAGCTGCTGCGCACCCCGATCTGCCTGGACGAGTCCATCGAGTCCGCCGCCGACGCCGCGGCGGCCATCTCCCTCGGCGCCTGCTCCGTCATCAACATCAAGCCGGCCCGCGTCGGCGGCTACCTCGAAGCCCGCCGCATCCACGACATCGCCCGCGCCCACGGTGTCCCGGTCTGGTGCGGCGGCATGCTGGAGACCGGCATCGGCCGCGCCGCGAACGTCGCCCTCGCGGCCCTCCCGGGCTTCACCCTCCCGGGCGACACCTCGGGCTCGAACCGCTACTTCGCCACGGACATCACCCCGCCGTTCGTCCTCTCCGACGGCCACCTCGACGTCCCGACGGGCGCGGGCCTCGGCATCGAGCCGCTGCCCGACGTCCTGAACGAGGTCACCACGTCCACCGAATGGATCGCGTTCTAACTCTCTGTGCAGGGCAGTCGGGCATCCTGAAGGCTTCCTGGGCCACCGCGCCCAGGGAGCCTCGCTACTGGTACGGCACACCTCCCGCACGGAGGACCTGGTCCCCCGGGACGGATCCGCCCCGCCGGATTGAGATCCGGACACGAAGGAAAACGACCGCTCCTCCGCCACAGTGGAACCACCGCCCCGCGTGACGGCAGGAGGGTTTCCACCACCGAGCATCCAAGCCGTCACGCAGCCCGCCCGCTCCCTCGACTCGACCGGATCACCATCCCCAGTGGGACGCGGGCGGGCGCCGCTCATTCGCCTCGTCGACCACAGGCCGGACCACTCATGAGAGCGAGCACCCCTCGCAGGGCGATGCCCTTCCTCTGCGGTTGAGGCCATTGCAACGCCGGGTCCCGGCCACCAGCCCCGCCTCCCGCATTGAGCGAACGCGGGCCGCGCGTATGCTCCCCGCCGGGTCATCCTCGGCTCTGTGTGTACTTCCCGCCGATCCGGCCGTCCCGCTGCCCGCCTTCGCCGCCCGGGTCCTCGGCTCGGCCCACGCCCTCGACGCCGGCCACCCGGGCGCGATTGCCGGGGGCTGTGAGCTGAGCTCCCGGCGCACGTCCAGGTAGTAGCGCAGCCGGACACCGGGCTGCCCCGGATCCCGCGTCGTACGGTCTGCCGTCGCGGTCGCCCACCGTCCGCAACGGATCTCACAGAAACCGGCGGTGCCGCCGGTACGGCCGAAGGGTCCGAACCAGTACCGGGAGTCAGGCCGCGACGAGCTCCTGCTCGCGGTCCGGCGTCGTGACCTTGGACTTCTTGTTCGGCAGCGAGAGCCGGAAGACCTTGTGCCACGCGGAGTACACCTGCTTGGGCAGCGGCCCGGTGACGTACTCCAGCTCGTACTTCTCGAACAAGGCGCGCACCTTCACCGCGACCTCGGCGTACCGGTTGCTCGGGAGGTCCGGGAACAGGTGGTGCTCGATCTGGTGCGACAGGTTGCCGGTCATGAAGTGCATGGCCTTGCTGCCGCTGATGTTCGCCGAGCCCATCATCTGGCGCAGGTACCACTGGCCGCGCGTCTCGCCTCTGATCGACCGGCGCTCGAAGACCTGCACGCCCTCGGGGAAGTGCCCGCACATGATCACCGAGTGGGACCAGATGTTGCGGACCAGGTTCGCGGTGAACGTGGCGGCGAGCGTGGTGAGGAACGACGGGCCCGAAAGGAGCGGGTGGATCACGTAGTCCTTGAGCACCTGTTTGCGGATCTTGCGGCCCACGGCCCGGGCCTGCGCGCGGAACTCCGGGTTCTTGCGGCGGCGCTTGTGCAGGTTCTTGCCGAGTTCCAGGTCGTACGCTGCGATGCCGTACTCGAAGAAGCAGGCGTTGAGGAAGTTCCACAGCGGCTGGCCGAGGTGGAACGGGTGCCACTTCTGGTCCTCGTCGACGCGCATGATGCCGTAGCCGAGGTCGTTGTCCTTGCCGATCACGTTGGTGTACGTGTGGTGCAGCTCGTTGTGCGAGTGCTTCCACTGCTCGGCCGGCGAGACGTGGTCCCAGTCCCAGGTGGTGGAGTGGATCTTCGGATCCCGCATCCAGTCCCACTGGCCGTGCAGGATGTTGTGGCCGATCTCCATGTTGTCCATGATCTTCGCCACGGACAGACCGGCAGTGCCGATCAGCCACGCGGGCGGGAAGAACGAGAACAGCAGCACGCCCCTGCTGACCAGCTCGAGCTTGCGCTGCGCCGAGATGACCTTGCGGATGTAGGCGGCGTCTTTCTCGCCCCGGCTGGCGATCACCTCGTCGCGGATCGCGTCCAGCTCGCGGCCGAGCTCCTCGATCTGCTCCGCTGTCAGGTGGGCGGTGGGGTCGATGGCGGTCAAGGTGCTCCTACCGTTCGATGTCGCAGGGGCCCGCCGCGGCGGACACGCAGGTCTGGATGAGGACGCCCGGCTCGGCTTCGGTGATCGCGCCGGTGCGCAGGTCGCGGACGGCGCCCGCCTTGAGCGGCGTGACGCAGCCGAAGCAGATGCCCATGCGGCACCCGGACGGCATGAGCACGCCGGCCTCCTCGCCGACGTCCAGCAACGGCGTGGCGCCGTCCGCGCCGACGGTCATGCCGGTGGTGCTGAACGTGACCTCGCCACCGCCACCGCCACCGTCACTGGCGACGACGATGCCGGGGCGGAAGCGTTCGGTGTGCAGGCGCTCCTGGACGCCGTGCTCGCGCCAGTGATCTTCGGCAGTGTCGAGCAGGCCTGCGGGCCCGCAGGCCCAGGTCTCGCGCTCGGCCCAGTCGGGCACGAGTTCGTCGAGACGCGCGATGTCGAGCGTTCCGTCTGTGTCGGTGTGCAGCTCGGTGAGACGCAGCTTCTTGGCCACGACCAGGTCGTGCAGGTCGTTGCGGAAGATCACGTCTTGCGGCCGTGGCGCGGAGTGGACCATGACGACGTCGTCGAGCTCGACGTCGCGCAGCATGCCCATCACCGGCGTGATGCCGCTGCCGGCCGTCAGGTAGAGCACTTTGGGGGGCTTGACCTGCGGCAGTACGAAGTCACCGGTCGGCTGGTCGAGCTGGATCAGCGTGCCCGGTTTCGCGCTGCGGACCAGGTGATTGCTGACCTTGCCGTCCGGGATCGCCTTCACGGTGATCGTGATGCGGCCGTCCCGGCGGTTGGTCGGCGAGGTGAGCGAGTAGGCACGCCACAGGCGCACCCCGTCGACGTCGACCCCGATCCGCACGTACTGACCGGCTGTGTGACCGCCCCAGCCCCGTCCCGGCCTGATCACGAGGGTCGCGGCGTCACCCGTCTCGGGGTGCACGGCCTCGATGCGCCCACGCAGGTCGGCGCCCGCACGCAGCGGGCTGACCAGGTCGAGGTAGTCCGACGGCAGCAGCGGCGTCGTGACCATCTCCAGCAGTTTCCACGCCCTGCTGCGGAGGGCTGCACTCGTCATGACTCCAGCTTGATGCGCCTCGTGGCGTAAAGTCCTGTCCGCAAGACGTGAAACTGATCGGCTGGATTGTTCGCAGGGAACAAAACATGAGCCATGCAATCCGGAGGGCCACCGAACTGGCCCTGGACGAGACGACGGTCACCGCACTTCGCGCCGCACTGAAGACCACCGCCGAAGAGGTCGTCCAGGCGATCATCGACGAGGTCCCTTCCTACGCCAACGCCCTGTCGGGCCGCATGGGCGCCACCATCCGCCGAGCCGTCCGCACCGCCCTGGGGCATTACCTGAATCTCGCGAGCGGCAACGCCACGGGCGGTGACGCCGGTGAGGCAGCCTACGAGCTGGGCCGCGGCGAGGTGCGCGACGGCCGTTCGATGGACGCCCTGCTCAGCGCCTACCGCGTCGGCGCCCGCGTGGCCTGGCGATGCCTGGCCGCGGGTGCCGTACCCGCGGGTCTGCCCGCCGCCGAGGTCGCCAAGTTCGCCGAGCTGACCTTCGCCTACATCGACGAGCTCTCCGCCGCGAGCGCCGCGGGCCACGCCGACGAACTGGCCGCCCAGGGCCGCGCTCATGAGCGCCACCTCGAACAACTGGTCCGCGACCTCCTCGCCGGCGCGGGCCCGGACGTGCTGCGGGCCTCTGCTCAACGGGCCGGGTGGCAGCCCCCTGTTTCGCTGACCGCGGTCCTGCTGCCCGCCGCCCAGGCCCGGCCCGCCTACCGCGCGCTCGACCCGAGCACCCTCGTCCTCGACGACCTGCCGGACGCCACCGGTGTGCTGCTCGTCCCCGATGCCGACCGCTCGCACCTCTTGCGGCAGCTGACCGACCGCACCGCCGTGGTCGGCCCGGCCCGGCCATGGACTCGTGCGTCCGCCTCGTACGCACGCGCCGTCCGCGCGCGCTCCCTCTCCCCTGATATCCGCGACACCGAGGAACACCTGCCCGAGCTGGTACTGAGCGCCGACGCGGACGCGTTCGCAGACCTGCGCGCCCGAGCCCTCGCACCGTTGCAGACCTTGCCTGCCGCGACCGCGCGGCGGCTGGAGGAGACGTTGCGGGCGTGGCTCCTGCACCACGGCAGGCGGAACGAGATGGCGGCGGCGCTGTTCGTCCATCCCCAGACCGTCCGGTACCGGATGTCGCAGCTGCGGGAGCTGTTTCCGGATCTCACATCGCCGCACCGGGTCCTTGAACTGACGCTGGCGGTGGGTGTTCGGGTCAGCTGACGCGTTCTTCGACCGTCCACGACCGCGTCCGCGGGCAGGGCGGCGGTTCAACTGCCAGCAGACGACGGATTTCCGCCGGGGTGAGGTCCACGAGGTCGGGTGTGGAGGCCTCACCACCCCCCTTTCGCGTTCCTGGACGGCCATGACTGCGAGGAAGATGTGGGCGGGCATGGCGAGCGTGATGTGCCGGTAGCAGCCGACGTAACGCCGGACCTCGTAGTGGTCCAGGCCGCACTCGTTCTTCGCGCTCTGGAAGCACTCCTCGATCTTCCAGCGGCAGTCGGCAACACGGGCCAGGTCGGCGACGGTGGCTTCCAGCGGGGCGCAGGCGAGGTAGTAGGCGATCTCCTCCGGTTTGGCGATGCTGTGGCGGGCCAGTCGTAGAGGCGTCCGCCCTTCGCACCGGGGCCGGCGGACAGACGCTGCCACGCTTCGGGCGGGGCCGGGGCGATGAGGTGGTCGATGCGCGGGGGACCTGCTGGGACTTGGGCACCGCGACGACGTAGGAGAGCTAGGCGTTCTGGAGGAGTCCTGGACGGACACGTCGATGCCGTCTGGGTAGGAGGTCAGGGTCAGGGTGCGGGTGCCACCGCCGTGGCGCAGGGCGTTGGTGACGAGTACGAGTTCGGAGACGACCAGGACCACGTTGTCGCAGGCCTGTTCCGAGACCGGGGGCCGAGACAGGCCAGGAAAGTCCGGGCGCTCGCTCGGGCGTCGCCGATGGAGGCCGTGGACGGGGCTGTCGAGACAGTGATGCGCATGGTGTCCGTAAGTGCGGTCGGGACCTCGGTGCTCAGTATGCCCATCGGGTCCCCTGGCCTCTATGAGCCGTACATGCCGGCCTTGCCTGTGCACCGCTTGTGCCCCGAGTCGGGGTGTTCACCCCGCAGTGTCTGTCCGGTGCCCTCGGTGTTCGAGGTCGATTACCTCTTTGTCGAACGTGCGGAAATCTATCTCGGCCGGAGTAGACATCCGGCTGTGTGGTGATTATGGTTTCTCTCGTAACGCAGAGAGACCGCAGGGCCTGGCAGAGACGAACTGTCGGGCAGCAGTACCGGTAGTTGCAGTGCGCAGGACGGTGCGGTGGTGGAGTGTCGAAGCCAGGGTTGTTGCAGGACGGCGACGGGACTGGCGACCGGACCGGGTGGCCCGCAGTGATCAGGGGCCGCCGTGAGCAGTAACGCAGTGGCAGTACCCAGTAAGTGCAGTTCGCAGTACCAGCAGTGAAGTTGAATGAAGCGGTACCTCGGTGAGGCGTCGACGGCTGCGGGCGCGCGCACCGGGAGGTTCGGCAGTGGGGTTCTAAGCCAGCGCAGATGCAGGATGGGCGACGGGGCTGGCTGCCGAAGAGTGGCGCTTGGTCAGGTCACCAGCAGTACGCAACACAGCAGTACAGGAAGTGCGCAGTTCAGCAGTATCAGCAGGACCCGCGTTACAGCAGTTCGCAGTATCAGCAGTACGCAGTTCCCGTTTGGTAAGTGATTGATCGAGAGGGAAGAACGGAGGAACCAGGCGCCATCAGGATCGCCCCGACGCCACGCGAGTCCGGGTACCGCAGGACATCGATAGTGAGGTGGTCTCCGGTCACGCATCCGCGATCCCCGCACCCCCGACGAAGCTCAGGTCGGGTGGGCGGAAAGAGAAGGCCGGCGCAGCATCAGGGCCGGCAGATGGTGTAGCAGTTCCTTCGGGGCCCGGGAGCCACATGGCACCCGGGCCCCTCCACGCGTTCCACAGAGCAACCGGGTGGAAGGGCTGTACTGGTCGAGGTCACCCACCACACGGATTTCCTGTGGCCCACGTGTCGCACGGGCGTTCTCTGATGGGCGGTCGTCCTGTTCGGTCATGGCCGTCCTCCGCCCTGTGCCTCTATGTGTCGGTACTTCACCGCCAGCGCGGTAGCGGGGTGCGCGGCCGGGCCACAGCACTGGCGCAGGCGAGGATGGAGTTGAAGGGCGGGCGGGGTCGCCTTGGCCGTGCAGGTCTTCGACGTCCGGCGGGCTGGTGCCCGCCGATCCGTTCTCCCGTGGTGCAATGTGAGCGGTCCGGGCGCCGGGTGTCGCAAGGGCGGCTGACTGGTGAGCGCACTATCGCTTCAGGTGGAGGGTCTGTGATCGCAGGAGAGCCGGGCGGGAGCGGTAGGCCTGATTCTGGTCTTCGCGTGAACGGTGGTCGCGTGCGTGAGGGGATGACGCTCGCGGGGATGCTGGAGGCGGCGGAGGCCGCGCCGCCCGTGGAAGCCCTTGATGTGGTCGCGCGCATGCTCAAGGAGCGCCTCGGGGCGGTGTCGGTGTCCTTCCTGATCACCGACTTCACGGGGAGCTCGGTCGTACGGTTGGGCGCCGCGGGCAGCGTCGAAACGGGTGAGCGCGCCCAGCGCATCACGCTGCGGGACACGCTGTACGACGACGTGATCCGCAGCCAGCGTCCGAGCGTGCAGGACGAAGGCCCGGCGACGCTGGTACGGGTGGTCGCACCGGTGACCAACCGCGGGGACGCCATCGGGCTCCTGGAACTGTTCCTGCCTGCGCCGCCGGACGCGGAGGTGATGCGGGAGATCGGTGAGACGGCGCACGCGCTGGCCTACATCGTGATCGCGAACCGCTCCTTCACCGACGTCTACCAGTGGGGCCGGCGTACGCGGCCGCTCAACCTGGCCGCGGAGATCCAGCACCGGCTGCTCCCTGGGTCGCTGGCGTGCGAGGCCGCGCAGTTCGCGGTGGCCGGGGCGCTGGAACCCGCCGATCACGTCGGAGGGGACACCTTCGACTACGTGGTCGACCGGGACACCGTCCAGCTGTCCGTCACCGATGCCATGGGGCACGACGTCGCCGCCTCCTTGCTGGCCACCCTGGTGGTGGGCGCACTGCGCCGGGCCCGGCGGGCGGGCGAGGGCCTGCGGGAACAGGCCCGACAGGCCGACGAAGCCATGCGCGAGCACGGACGCGAGGGCTACGTAACCGGTCAGCTCCTGCGGATCAGCCTGCTCGACGGATCCACCGAGTTCATCAACGCCGGGCACCCCTGGCCGCTGCGGATGCGCGACGGCGAAGTGACCCAGATCGTTCCGGAGATCGATCTGCCGTTCGGCATCCTCAGCCCGCGTGACTATCGGGTGCAGTCACTGGACCTGCGGCCCGGCGACCGACTGGTGATGCTGACGGACGGCATGCTGGAACGCAACGCCGACACCGTGGACCTGTCCAAGCTCATCGTCCGCACCCGCGACCTGCATCCCCGGGAAGCCGCGCGCACCCTCATTGGGGCGATCGTCGATGCAGGCGACGGGCATCTGGAGGACGACGCGACCGTCATGTGCCTGGACTGGCACGGCACCGCCCCCACCCAACGGGACGCCGCCACCGGCGCTAACCTCACCGACGCCTCACTTCCCTCAGCACAGAACGGACCCCTCTCGGGTGATGACCCGCCCGGCCCGCCTCTCCGCACCTGACAGTTCGGCCGGTTCGGTCTCGTGTATTCGTTCCGTGCGGGGGAAAAACTGTGGCCGTTAGGTGAGAATTTGCCGCGCGTAAAGGTGAGGGTTTTTATCGCCGGGGACTGAGTAGAATAACCTTACGTGCGGGGGCCGCTCCGGCGTGCTACTGTCGATCTCAGTTGCAGTCTTGGTTCGCAAAAATTCAAGCGCTTCCCTCGCTGGCCTCGCCGGCTGGAAGCGCTTTGCATTTTCCGCCGATTTTCCGGTCGGGGCAATCATCGCGGCGACTCCGGAACCGCACAGTGTGATTCCGGGCACTGCCCCAAAGGAGATCAATATGGCATCTGGCACCGTGAAGTGGTTCAACGCGGAAAAGGGTTTTGGCTTCATCGAGCAGGAGGGCGGCGGCGCTGACGTCTTCGCTCACTACTCGAACATCGCCTCCTCCGGCTTCCGTGAGCTTCAGGAAGGCCAGAAGGTGAACTTCGACGTCACGCAGGGCCAGAAGGGCCCGCAGGCCGAGAACATCGTTCCCGCCTGACGCTGACGCGTATACGTAGCTGGGGCCCGCACCTTGGGGTGCGGGCCCCAGCTCGTTGCTTTTCCCCCTCACGCTCCCCGTCGCATCCCGGCGTTTCAGTGTGAGCAGCGGGTGGCGGCGCCTCGCGCCGACCCGCCTCCCTGTCCGGCCCGGCGGATGCGTTCTCACACAGCGCCCGCCCCGCCCCCGCCGCCTGTAAGCCGTCCGCCGTTTACCCGGCCTCCTTGACGCGCTGCGCGGCACTCTCTCCGCAAGCCTTGACCGCTTCTTTCGCGGCACGGCTCTGCGCTTTGTCTTTCTTCGGCCCGTTCTCGCGAATACCCGTCATGGGAATTCCTCGATACGTGCCGTATCGAGGAAGGTTCGCATGGACCGCAGCACTCGCACGAACGACCGCTATTCCCGCACCCGCACCGGCGGCCAGAGCGGTGCCCCCCGCACGGGCCGTACCGGCGCTCCCGCCCGTTCCGGCTTCTCCGCCCGTTCGGGCTACGGCGGCCGCCGGCCCGCCGCGGTGCAGGGTGAGTTCGCCCTGCCGAAGACGATCACCCCGGCGCTGCCCGCGGTCGAGGCCTTCGTGGACCTGGACATGCCCGCCGCGCTGCTGGCCGCTCTGGGCGCCGAAGGGATGAAGGTCCCGTTCCCGATCCAGGGGGCGACGCTGCCCAACACCCTCGCCGGCCGTGATGTCCTGGGCCGCGGACGCACTGGCTCCGGCAAGACCCTCGCCTTCGGTCTGGCCCTGCTGGCCCGTACGGCGGGGCAGCGCGCCGAGCCCGGGCAGCCGCTGGCCCTGGTCCTCGTTCCCACCCGCGAGCTCGCCCAGCAGGTCACTACGGCGCTGACCCCGTACGCCCGCGCGGTGAAGCTGCGCCTGGCGACGGTGGTGGGCGGTATGCCCATCGGCCGCCAGGCCAACGCGCTGAGGAACAGTGCGGAGGTCGTCGTCGCCACCCCCGGCCGGCTGAAGGACCTCCTCGACCGTGGTGACTGCCGCCTGAATCAGGTCGCGATCACCGTCCTGGACGAGGCCGACCAGATGGCCGACATGGGCTTCATGCCGCAGGTCACCGCCCTGCTGGACCAGGTACGGCCCGAGGGGCAGCGGATGCTGTTCTCCGCCACTCTGGACCGCAACGTGGACCTGCTGGTCCGCCGCTACCTCACCGACCCCGTCGTCCACTCGGTCGACCCCTCGGCCGGCGCGGTCACGACGATGGAGCACCACGTCCTGCACGTCCACGGGGCCGACAAGCAGCGGATGACGACGGAGATCGCGGCGCGCGACGGCCGCGTGATCATGTTCCTCGACACCAAGCACGCAGTCGACCGCCTGACAGAACACCTGCTCAGCAACGGCGTACGGGCCGCCGCGCTGCACGGAGGCAAGTCTCAGCCCCAGCGGACCCGCACCCTGACCCAGTTCAAGACCGGCCACGTCACCGTGCTGGTCGCGACCAACGTCGCCGCGCGCGGCATCCACGTCGACAACCTCGACCTCGTCGTCAACGTCGACCCGCCGACCGACCACAAGGACTACCTGCACCGCGGCGGCCGCACCGCCCGGGCGGGCGAGTCCGGCAGCGTCGTCACCCTGGTCATGTCCAATCAGCGTCGAGAGATGACGCGTCTGATGGCGGCCGCGGGCATCACGGCGCTCACCACCCCGGTCCGCTCCGGCGAGGAAGCCCTGAACCGGATCACCGGCGCCCAGACTCCCTCCGGCATCCCGGTCGTCATCACCGCACCGGTCGCCGAACGGCGCGCACGCAGCGCCGCCTCCCGCGGCCGACGCAGCGCCGCCTCCGGCGCCCGGCGCGTAGCGGTGCGACAGTCCGCCTTCGATGCGGCGGCCTGAGAGCCCAGTGATTCGGAAACTGACCCACCTCTGCAGGAGGCACGTGTTGACGCTGGTCCAGATGCAGCCCCGCCCGGCGAACGCCAATCCCGCGCCCCGCACGGCGGACACCGCGATGGAGGCGGCCGCTCCGCAGGTCTGTGACGACATGACGGTCGAAGTGGCCCTGGCCGTCATGGCCAGTGCCCGCACGGACCATCTGCTCGTCGGCGACGAGGACGGCCTCTGTACCGGGCTGGTCACCCAGGCCCAGCTCACCGCCCTCCGCGACACCGCCGCATACACGGACCACGTCCGTCTGCGCGCTGTTCTCGGCGACCGCGGGCCGTTCACCTCGACCAGGACCACGATGGCCGAGGCCGAACACGCCATGCGCTACCGCGGCCTCGACGCCCTGCCCGTCGTCGACGAGCAGGGAAGCGCTCTGGGCGTCCTCGCCCTCGCACGCTGAACCGCCTCACCACCGCTCCCCGTCCGCTTCTCCCTGTGAGGCCTCATGCGCTGTGTCATCGCCCGCTTCCCGTTCGACCTGACCAAGACCGGTGTCCTGGCGTCGATGAAGGGCGTCAAGCCCGAGCAGGTCATCGGCGACTCCGTGATCATCGGCCGCCGCACCTACCCCCTCAAGCAGGTCGGCCAGGTCATCACCCGCCAGGACCGACGCGACTTCAGCGCCGGCGAAGTCCTCCGCGCCATGACCCAGCTCGGCTTCACCTGCCGCGGACTTCCCCGGGTCGCCGTGCCCACGCGTGCACTCAGCCCGCTCCAGCAGGCATCCGCGATGCTCGGCATCCCGGTGACCGGCTGACAGCCTGGCGTGAGCCCCACCCCGAACACCCAGAGGGCCCGACCGGCACGTTCCGGTCGGGCCCTCCGCGTACCTGGGGGTTGATTTCGCGGTGATGAATCAGTGGCCGGAACAGCTGAAGTGGCCCACGGGCAGGCGCTGACATCCGCGATCGACACGCGGCAGACACGGCGATCGGCGCGTACGGCTCCCCCCGCAACGGGTGCCGACCGCAACACGCCGCTGAACTCGTCGCGGATCTCGGCGAGATCTGCGGCACACACGATCTGTGCTGCACAGCAACAGCTGTGCAGCACAGACTCGTGTCGAGCTCGTACCGCGCGGAGGGGGCCAGCCCATATGGTCCTGAACTCGGCTTAGCCGGCGCCATCGTGCACCCGCCCGGAGCCTCTCGGAGGGCCTCATTGACCCGCGGGTTGTCCGGCACGTATCGGGGAACGAGGGGAGGTGATGCGAGCCGATGAGGCTGGCTGGAGTCGGTTGCTGGAAGCGGGGAGAAGGTCCGTGAGCGGTGTGTGGGGGTACGCGCGGGACAGTGGGTACACGTCCCGTCAGTCGCTGGTGGGTTTCACCGTGGAGGCCGCTGACGGTGTCATCGGTCACGTGGACCGCCAGCAGGATCAGCCCGGCATGCAGCACCTGGTGGTCGACACCGGCGTGTGGGTGTTCGGAAAGAGCATCCTGATCCCGGCCGGCGCCGTCAACGCCATCGACACCGAAGCCCGGACGGTGAAAGTCGCACCGACCCGGGAAGAGATCAAGGCCGCTCCCCGGTTCACCGCCGACAGCGAAACAGCCGACCACCGCTACCTGTCCGCCGTCGGCAACTACTACCTCTCACTCCGCCGCGCGCTCGCACCCTGACCCGAAGCCGGTCGGCAGCTCGCCCGCCCCGTACAGCGGGCGGGCGCGCCTCAGCGGATGGTTGTGGTCAGTAGGCGGCGAGCGCGATGGCGATGTAGTGCGCGGTGAAGGCCGCCACGGTCAGGGCGTGAAACACCTCGTGGTAGCCGAACCAGTGGGGTGAGGGGTCGGGGCGCCGGAGGGCGTAGACGACCGCGCCCGCGCTGTAGAGGAGCCCGCCGGTCACGATCAAGGTGAGTGCGGCCACGCCGCCACGGTGCAGGAAGTCAGGCAAGTAACGCACCGGTGCCCAGCCCAGGGCCAGGTAGCAGGGGGTGTACAGCCAGCGGGGGGCGCGGACCCACAGGACGCGGAAGGCGATGCCCGCCAGCGCGCCCGTCCACACGATCCATAGGAGCACGGATCGCTGGTCAGGGGAGAGGAGGAGCACGGCTAGCGGGGTGCAGGTGCCGGCGATGATCAGGAAGATGTTGGCGTGGTCGAGGCGGCGCAGAACGGCCTCGCCGAGGGGGCCCCACGTGCCGAGGTGGTAGACGGCGCTCGTCCCGAACAGCATCCAGGCGGTGACGGCGTACACGGTGCAAGCCAAGGCTGTCTGGGGTGTGCCTGCCTGGAAGATGAGGACGATGCCCGCAGCCAGCGATGCGGGGACCATCCCGGCGTGAAGCCAGCCTCGAAGCTTCGGCTTGATCGGCTCCGCCAGGTCGGCCGCTCGTTCGACCAACTCGGCAACCGGATGGGAGTTCTCGCGTCCGCCAACCGTTGGTGCGGACGAAACGCCGCCCGCTTGCGCGTTGTCTCGGTGCACTGCTTCTCTTCCTGACTCGAACTGCTGGGCATCACTGGCAACCATGTGTTCATGCTAGGAGCCTGCCCGGAGTGGCATTGCCGGAGGTCTGCCGCAGCTCGCCGGGAACTGTCGGACGCGGCTGCTTCAGCCGCCTCATGGTTCCGTCCCCGCGGTCTTCCGCCAACTGGGGCCGTGGAACTCGTGTAACTCGGCGGGCCATGGGAACGATCAGAGCTTCCGAATGAGCCTCTCCGCTCTCCTACGTTCAAGGACCGCCGATGCTTCCCGAGTTCTGCTCCCACGCGTCCGCCCCCCTTTCCCATCAGCTGGAACAGCGGCTGGGACTGGACCCCCGCCTCGAGGCCGGCCGAATCGACGTGGAGCGCGTCGCGGACATCGCCGTCGTCGCATCGGCTCACTCCGACGGGTACGCGGCCACCGCACATCTCCTCGGACTCCTGGCCGCGCTCCCCGCTCCCACCGAGGCCGGGGAGCACTTCTGGTCGAACTTGTGGAGGTCCTCGGGGTCCCTCTACCTGCTGCCCGCCAACATCAAGGACTACGTCCTGAGTTCGCTGGCAGGCGAAGGCACCGGTCTGGCCGGACAGATCCTCTCGGCTGTCGACGAGATGACCCCGCCCCAGCGCATCGCAGCGGGGGAGGTCATCGGCCAGGCGCTCTCCGAGTCCGACCACCTCCCCGACCTGAAAACGCAGGTCATCGGCGAGCTGTGGCTCCGGGACCTCGAACTCACCGCCTGGCGCGTCCTGCACGCGGACCACAAATCAGCTGATCCGGCCCGGCGAAAGGCCTTTCTCGACGCATGGACGAGTATCTGATCGGCACGCGCCGAAAACAGTCTTAGTCAGCTGTTGTGTAGGCCAGAGGTTTGTCGCCGTGGCTCGCGGGGAGTCTGTGGCGCCGGCAGTGTGGCGGTGCCCTACCAGGCGAGGGCGACCGACTTCGTCTCGTCAGGCGATGCATGCTTTAGCCGTAGCGAGTTCGTCCCTGTCCGTCGCGGGACCGCGCTGACGATCCGTTCGATCAGTGCCTCTGTACGGGTGTCGACCATTGCCGGGTGTCTGGGCGGGTGACCGACGGTGCTGTCATGCCGTCGCCCTGGTACGGCGGCTGCGTTCCAGCCCGGTGGCGATCCGCTTCTGCTTGGCCGGTGATTCGCCTTGGGGCGGCAACGCCCCGGGTGCCGGCGGAACCGGGGGCGTTGCCGCTTGGATCACCAGCCAGCCGGCCTGACCGCCCCCGCTCGAAGGGCCAGACCCCTCGCCGCTCGACTGCCTGCGACGGTTGCCCGGGAACCGGCAGGGGAGGGCACAGCCTCGCCCGCGCGGACTGGATGGGTGTGGCGCTCCCCGCAGAGAGATCGCCGTCTCGGCCGGACGACTGGGGCGGGCGTGGATAGCACCCTCCGTCAGGGCGTCGCGGTTCTCTGGACGCCTCGTGGAGCCCGGGGTGTCGCTCTCCGCCCGGCTGCGGGAGCGCAGCGCGGGCGACAGCGTCGGTCCTCTGACGAGGCCCTGTTCGCCCCCGCCAGAGACAGCGAAGAAGCGTCAGCCGCTGCGCATAGCGCCCACTCTGCGCGTAACGCACACCGGTAGGCTGCCCGATTTGTGCCATACGGGCCGCTGACCTGCGGTTTTCTTTAACCTGTTTTTGCTAGACCCTATTTCGATGACCCACCACGTGGAGTGCGTGGCGATCCTGGAGCCGATCGCAAAGGGCGCCTGACCTGCAGGTTTATCAGTGTGCATATGTGCACTGTGGGCGTTACGGGCGATATCTTGACGCTGAAATGACGCTCGTGACGCTCATTTGACGCTCGCCAGGCTTGATGCCTGACGGTGCGTCAACAATGAAACGCCACCCCTCGGGCCGGGCTGCGCGCCTGCTCGGGAGGCGGCTTTCCACGTGCGGTGGCGGGGCGGATACCGACCTTGTCCGCGTGTTCGTCGAGCTCTCCCCGCGCACACGCTCTGTAGTGGAGCGCCGCTGCGCTGCCGTCCTCCGGTACTCGTCCGCGGAACACGTACGGGCAGGGAATTGGGTACAGCGGGGGATCTGCTGGTGAAGCGTGAGGTGGATACATGCACCGCTGGTCCCCGTTGAACGACCGCCAGCGAGAGCTTCTGCGGCGGCTGGATGCCGGCGAGCAGCCTGGCGTGGCGTCGGCTGAACGGCTGTCCGCGTACGCGTTGCGCGATCGAGGTCCGAACATGGCGTGACGCAGTTCCGTCGAACGCGCGGCCTGCCGGGCGGGAGCTGGCAGGAGCGCCAGCGGGTGGTCGCTCCTTCCGGCTGCACCCGTGTGCGGCAGCGCCGACGCTGCCGAGTGGCCCTTCCCACATTGCATGATTCGGACCTCATCTGCATGACGGGGGCTATACGTTGCGGCTGACGGCGTCGAGTCGAACTGTGGGGTGGGTGGGCTGTGCTGGTCGAGGCGTTGACTGCGGTAGCGGCACTGGGCGGTGGTGCGGTGGTGCAGGCTGCCGGGACCGACGCATGGCTCGTGGTGCGTGAGCGCGCCGCGGCCCTCCTGGGACGTGGCGACACCGCTCGGGGCCGCGCTGAACTCGAGCGACTGGATAGGACCGCACGAGCCCTGGAGCCCGAAGCCGCCGTAGACCCGGAGCAGGAGCGGCTGCGGCAGGAAGGGGAGTGGCGGACGCGTTTCGAGATGCTGCTGGAGTCCTTGGACGCCCGGGAACAGGAGCGGACGGCCCAGGAGTTGCGCACGTTGGTTTCGTACGTCGCCGATGCGGCCGGCGACGTTGCCGTTGCGACGGGGAGGGCCGTGGCGAGCGGCGGCGGTAGCGCGGTGACCGGGGTGAAGCGTACGGGCGACGACGGACGGTCGGCACGAGTGATGAACACCGGCGACGCGGAGGCCACGGGCGCGGGTTCCAGCGCCGTCAGCGGCATAGTCCGCGACTAGGCGGGGCGGGCGTCATGGCGAAGTGGCACTGGGGCAGGCGACGCGACACCGGCAAGAGCACTCCGGCGAGGAGCACCCTCGACGGCGCCACACCCGCGGTATCCGTCAACCCCGCGCAGCAGGTGTCGGGAAGCGGGAACGCGACCGCGACGAACGGTGGTATCGCCGTCACGGGCATCTACAACGACCATTCCACCGTGATGCTGCCGCCGGAGGCGGTGGCCCCCGCGGGCAGTGTCAAGGCCCGCCCAGGTCTCGACAACCTGCCCTACCGACCCGGCCGCTTCGTAAGCCGCACCGCCGAACTCGACCGCCTGGACGCCGCCATGGCCGGACATCAGGGTCGTCCGGGCGGGGTGCTGCTACAGGCCGTGCACGGACTCGGAGGGATAGGCAAGAGCGCCCTGGCCGCTCACTGGGCGGCCAACCGGGCCGGCGCCCTCGGCCTGACGCCGATCCGCTGGATCACTGCGGACAGCCCGGCCGGCATCGAGCAGGGCCTCGCCGCTCTGGGGATGGCCCTCCAGCCTGCCGCGTCCAAGGTGATGACCGTCGAAGCCCTGGTCGAGAACGCGAAGGAGTGGCTGGCCACACACACCGGTTGGCTGCTCGTCCTGGACAACGTCAACGACCCCGCCGACATAGCCGAACTGCTGGCACGCTCAACGGCCGGTCGCTTCCTGGTCACCAGCAGGCTCGCCACCGTATGGCACGACGCCACCACCGTCATTCGGCTCGACGTCCTCGACCCGGCCGATTCCCTGGCTCTCCTCAGGGAGATCGTCACCAGCGGTGGCCCCCGCGACCTGGCAGGAGCGGACGAACTCTGTGCCGAACTGGGACACCTGCCCCTGGCCGTCGAGCAGGCCGCAGCCTATCTCGCGCAGAGCCCCCTGCTGACCCCGCGCTCGTACTTGGACCTACTGAAGGACGACCCCGCCGCGATGCTCCGGCGGGGCGCCGTCGGCGCGATCGACGCCGAACGCACCGTCGCCCGTACCTGGCGCGTGGCGCTGGACACCATCGCCGAATGGCAACCCCTGGCCGCCGAAGTCCTGCGGATCATGGCCTGGTACGCCCCCGACGACATCCCCGCCGGGCTCCTCGACGACCTGGCCGAACCGGCCGAGCTCGCCGACGCCCTCGGCACCCTGAACGCATACAGCATGATCAAGATCGATGCCGGCAGCCGTTCCCTCGCCGTGCACCGACTCGTCCAGTCGGTGACCCGGACCGCCGATGCCGACGACCCGCACCGTACGCCCGACCTCGTCCAGGAGGCCCGCTTATACGCGACCGCCTCCCTGCTCTCGGCCGCCCAGCCGTGCCAGTGGCAGGATCCCGCGACGTGGCCCACCGGGCACACCCTGCTCCCGCACATGGATGCGGTCGCCCGCCACACACCCCTCGAGGCCGACACCACCAAGACCGCGAAGCTCCTCAACCACACCGGCGTGTTCCTCGACTCCCAGGGGCTGGCGGCCCGCGCCTCGGTACACCTGCGAAGAGCCCTCGCCCACCACGAACGCGCGCTGGGCCCCGACCACCTCGACACGATTGCCTGCCGTCATAACCTGGCCGGTGCCTACCAGGGGGACGGCGACCTGCGGCGCGCCATTCCGCTCTTCGAACGGGCCCTGGAAGACGCGGAGCGCACCCTCGGTGCCACGCACCCTCTCACCCTCGCCTGCCGCAACAACCTGGCCGACGCCCACCGGGCAGCCGGCAGGACGGACAGGGCCCTTGACCTGCTCGAGGAGAACGTGGCCCTGGGCCTGCTGCAGGGCACGGACGAGCTCAGCACCCTCGCGGCCATCACCAACTACGCCCGTGCACAGCAGGCTGCCGGCAACCTCGACGAGGCCGTTCGTCTGCTCGAGGGCAACATCGAGGACTGCGTGCGCGAGTTCGGCGAGGACCACCACCTCACCCTCGTCACCCGCCACAACCTGACGGCCGCCCGGCTGGCGGCCGGCCGCCGGCTCCCCACCGCGGAGCTCTTCGAGCAGGACCTCCATGACATGGAACGGGTCCTCGGCGAGGACCACCCGGACACCGTCCTCGCCCGCGGGGACCTGGCGTACGCCTACAAGGAGGCGGGCGACCTCGACCGCGCCGTCCCGCTGCTCGAGCGGACACTGCACGACATGGAGCGCGTCCACGGTGAGAACCACACCAGGACCCGCACCATTCGCATGGCGCTCTCCCTCGCCCACCGGGAGGCGGGCGACCTCGACAGGGCCCGCTCCCTGGCCGCTCCGAGACCGAACGAGCCGGTCGGTCCCGGGTCGACCGGAGACCCGCACGCGGCGGACGAGAGACACCCCGACGCCCGCGCTGCCGACACCCGCAGCGCCGACATCGGCTACGCGTTCCTTAAGAGTGACGACCCGGAAGGCGCCATGCCGCTGTTGGCGCAGGCCTACCACGACAGCCGGGAGGGGAGCGGTGAGAAGCACCGCAACACCCTCACCGCCCGCCACAACCTGGCTGTGGCCCACCTGATGTCGAACGACCCCGGGCCGGCCATCCCGCTGTTCCAGCAGAACCTCCGGGTCCGAGAGCAGACCCTGGGCGAGGACCACCCCGACACGCTCTCCACCCTCAGGCACCTCGCCGACTCCCATCGCTTGGCCGGCCACTTCGACCGGGCCGTCCACCTGTACGACAAGACCTTCCAGGGACGCACGCGGGCCCTCGGCCCGGCCCACACCGACACCCTCGCAGCCCTCAACCTCCTTGCGTACAGCCTCCGGCTCACGGGCCTGCCGAAGGAGGCGATCCCCCTCTACCAACGGGCACTGCACGGCATGGAGACGGCGCTCGGACCCTCCCACACCGACGTCCTCACCGCCCGCAACCATCTCGCGGAGGCGCACCAGGACGCCGGGGATCTCCAGCGAGCGATCCCGCTCTACGAGGACAACCTCACCGCATGCGCACGAACCCTCGGCGAGGACCACCCGCACACCCTCACCGCCCGCCACAACCTGGCCGTCGCCCACGCCGCGACGAGGAACTACGACCGGGCACTCGCCCTGCTCGAGTCCAACCTCCCGCACCAGGAGCGGGTGCACGGGGCGGAGCACCCCGACAGCCTCACCACCCGCATGAACATCGCCTCCACCTACCAGGTGATGGGGATGCGCAAGGAAGCCCTCCGCCTGTACAAGCAAACCCTCGACTCCTGCATCAGGGCTCTCGGGATCACTCACCCCCTCACCCTCACCGTCCACGCCAAGCGGCGCTCCGCTCGGCGTCGAAGGCCCTGACACCGGCGCGCACAGGCCCACCCAACCGAGCCCACCCGCAGGGGGTCTGCCTCATGAACCGCAACAAGAATCTCCACGTCCAGGCCGAATCCCTCGAACCAGACGTCCTGGTCCGTGGTGAGACCAGCCTCGACGACTCGGCATCGCGGCACGCATCGTGCCCACGCCCAGGCACAGCGCAGGCTCGGTCTCCGTCATCACCGACACCGGCGACCTCGTCGCGGGAGACCTTGCGGCCAACTCCTTCATGGGCCGCTTACCGAGGAAGCCGGCCAACCCGCCCTTCCACGACGACCCGCTCGGCAACCTCGTCAGCTTGCGCGAGATGCTCGCGCTCAACCCCACGCGCCTCCATGTGGGCCACAGCACCCCGCTCGGCCCCGACCGCGTACGGCACTGGGCGACCCGCGAACAGCGCCGTCTCGCCCGCCTTGCCGCCCGAGGGCGGCTACCTCGATGGGCTGATCAGTGCTGGCTGTTCAGGAAGGCGATTGCGACGGCGCCCCACCAGGCGGCTCGCGACGCTCCTGACTGGCTTCCCAGGCGGCACGGGGCCCTGTACGCGCCGACCGGAGGCGGGCGAGAAGCGTCAGCGTGCTGCGCATACCGCTCAATCTGCACGTAACGCACACCGGCAGCCTGGCTTCGCTCAGCATCAGTCGCGGCGCCCCCTGACCAGCCGCCGCGCTCCGCACCATCTGGGTGGCGTCCGCAGGGGCAAGACCCTTCTCGCATGCCGTCCGGCGGGAGCGGTTACGCCCTTCGAGGCACGTTGACGCGGGAGCAGTTCGCCGCGCGCGGCTGCGGCATCGACTGGGGGAGCGGCCCCTGTGGTGGCTGTTGCTGGATAGTCACCTACGGAGCGAAGATCACAGCGACCTCGTGAAGTGATCACCGGTAGTGAGCGCCGTCCTCTACTTCGAGCCGATGTGGGTCGAGGGGCGCGCCGGGTCGCGGAGGCCACCAAGCGTGGTGTGCACCCGGACGCCGTTCCACTGTGGAGGACTGTGGAAGCGTGCACGACGCGGGCGTGCTGCTGCGGCCGGCTTCTTTTCGGGAGCAGCAAGGATCGACGGCTCGAAGAATTGTCCTTCAATTTTTCGGGGTGATCTGAGGTGAGTGGCGGATCAGTGGGCGCCATGCGTTAGCGTGGCAAGCGTTGATGGCGAGCCCCGTGCTGGTTCGTGCTGGTTTTTGAGGCGCAGTAGGGGTAAACGTGCAGGTCAGGGCGGTTTCATGAGATTCCTGCACACCTCCGACTGGCACCTCGGTCGGTCCTTCCACCGGGTGAACCTGCTCGACGCCCAGGCCGCTTTCATCGACCACTTGGTGGAGACCGTCCGGGAGCGCGAGGTCGACGCCGTCCTCGTCGCCGGTGACGTCTACGACCGGGCCGTGCCCCCGTTGCCCGCCGTCGCGCTCTACGACCGGGCCCTGCACCGGCTCGCCGACCTCGGCGTGCCCACCGTGATGATCTCCGGGAACCACGACTCCGCCCGCCGCCTCGGCGTCGGGGCCGCCCTGATCGGCCGGGCCGGGATCCACCTGCGGACCGACCCCGCCGGATGCGCCGACCCCGTGGTGCTGGCCGACGTACACGGTGACGTGGCGCTGTACGGGCTGCCCTACCTGGAGCCCGCCCTGGTGAAGGACGATTTCGGCGCCGGGAAGGTGAGCCATGAGGCGGTTCTGGGCGCGGCCATGGACCGGATCCGGGCCGACCTGGCCGGACGCGCGCCCGGCACCCGCTCCGTGGTCCTCGCGCACGCCTTCGTCACCGGCGGGCAGGCCAGCGACAGCGAGCGCGACATCACCGTCGGCGGGGTCGAGGCCGTGCCGGCCTCCGTCTTCGACGGAGTCGACTACGCCGCCCTCGGCCACCTCCACGGCTGTCAGACGATCAACGATCGGGTCCGCTACTCCGGTTCCCCGCTCGCCTACTCCTTCTCCGAAGCGGACCACCGCAAGACCATGTGGCTGATCGAACTGGGCGCCGAAGGGGAGATCGCGGGCGCCGAGCGCCTCGATGCCCCCGTCCCGCGCCGGCTCGCCCGCGTCCGGGGACGGCTGGAGGACCTGCTCGGCGAAGGCGCGTACGCCGCGTACGAGGACTGCTGGCTGGAGGCCACCCTCACCGACCCCGTCCGGCCCGAGGACCCCATGGCCCGCCTCGCCGAGCGCTTCCCGCACACCCTCAGCCTCGCCTTCGACCCCGAGGGCCGCACGGAGGACGGCGGCGGCTCCTACGCGCAGCGGCTCAAGGGCCGCAGCGACCAGGAGATCGCCGAGGACTTCGTCACGCACGTGCGCGGGGGCGGCGGTTTCATCGACGAGGCCGAACGGGCCGTGCTCCAGGGCGCCTTCGACGACGTACGGGCCGACGACAGCCTGCGGGAGACCCACCGATGAGGCTGCACCGGCTCCGGATCACCGCGTTCGGTCCCTTCGCCGAACCGCAGGAGATCGACTTCGACGCTCTGTCCGGCGCCGGGATCTTCCTGCTGCACGGACCGACCGGCGCGGGCAAGACCTCCGTCCTGGACGCCGTCTGCTACGCCCTCTACGGGTCGGTGCCCGGTTCCCGCCAGGCCCCCGGCACCAGTCTGCGCAGCGACCACGCCGCCGCCGGCACCCCGACCGAGGTCACCCTCGAACTCACCGCGGGCGGACGGCGCCTGGAGATCACCCGCCGCCCCGAGCAGGACCGGCCGAAGAAGCGCGGCACCGGGACGACCAAGGACAAGGCGCAGAGCCGGCTGCGGGAGTACGACGGCGCAGGACAGAGGGAAGGGCAGGCGCAAAGGCAGACGCAAGAGCAGGCACAAGGGCACGGTCACGGGCCCGCCGAGAGTGACGGGACGGGCTCCGGGAAAGGCTGGCGTGCGCTCAGCCGTTCCCACCAGGAAATCGGCGAGGAGATCGAGCACTTGCTCGGCATGAGCCGCGAGCAGTTCTGTCAGGTCGTGCTCCTGCCCCAGGGGGAGTTCGCGCGCTTCCTGCGGGCCGACGAGGTGGCGCGGGGCCGGCTGCTGGGCCGGCTCTTCGACACCCGCCGCTTCGCCGCCGTCGAAAGCCTGCTCGGCGACCGGCGCCGGACCGCCGAGGCCAAGGTCCGCGCCGGTGACGAGCAGGTGCTGCACACCGCCCAGCGCCTCGCGCAGGCCGCCGGCGACTGCGCCGACCTGCGCGCTTGGCCACTGCCCCGGCACCAGCCGGGCGACCCCGGGCTGGCCCCGGCCGTCCGCGCCTGGGC
>NZ_JAGGOW010000059.1 GCF_018614135.1 Streptomyces sp. ISL-66 | reverse complement strand
CGGCAGGCTCGGCCCACGCGGCGGCGGCAGCCGCCGGGTGCGCCTGGGCGGCCTGGGCGCCCGTGCGGAATCCGGCCCGGTCGGCCGGGTCCGGATGGCCGGGGCCCGCGGCCGGGGCGGGCTCCTTGCGACTATGTCGTCCCACGGTTCTCAGCCCTTGTTGTCTTCGTCGGTGTGCGCATTCACGTTCAGGTCCACGTTCGGGTCCACGTTCAGGTCCACGTTCAAGTTCAGGTCCACGTCCGCGCCGCTGGTGTCGCCCAGCAGCCCCCGGAAGGCGGCCTCGACCACCTCGGGGTACTCCATCATCGCCACGTGCCCGGCCTCGGGCAGGCACAGCAGGCGCGAACCCCGGTAGGCGGCCGCGGCCTTGCGGGCCGTACGGTACGAGACCAACTGGTCCCGGCCACCGTAGACCAGGAGCGTCGGAGCGAGAACCCGCTGCGCCTGGCGCCACAGTCCGTGCTGGCCGCCGAGGGTGTACGCGTCGACGATGCCGCGCGAGGAACGGGTCATCGCGTCCCAGAAGTGCGGCAGCCCGAGCCGCCGTTCCATTTCCTCGACGGCCGCCGCGAACGCTTCGGGCGTCACCCGTGAGGGGTCTCCGTAGCAGAGCTCCGTCACCCCCCGGGTGCGCTGCTCGGCGCTGAGCCCCCGGGTCAGGCGGTCGAGGAGCCCGGCCATGCCGGGGAGCGCGAGCAGCGCGGTCGGCACGGCCGCCCTCTGCACCCGCAGTTCGGGCAGGGCCGGGGAGATCAGCGTCAGCGTGCGCACCAGGTCGGGGCGGGCGGCCGCGACCCGGGTGGAGACGGCTCCGCCGAGCGAGTTGCCGAACAGGTGCACCGGCCCGCGCCCGGTGGCGTCGAGGTGGCGGATGACGGCGCGGGCGAGCCCGGTGAGGGAGTAGTCCCGGTCGGCGGGCGGCGGGGACCAGCCGAAGCCGGGCAGGTCCACGGCCTCGCCGTCGACGGCGTCGGCGAGCCGCGCCATGAGGGCGGACCAGTTCTGGGAGGACCCGCCGAGCCCGTGTACGAAGAGCGCGGGCGGCAGCCCGCCGCGGACCGGCGGGCGCACCCGTACCGCCATTTCCAGTCCGGGCAGCCGGTCGGTGCGCAGCTGCTCCCCCTCGGCCAACCGCACGGCCCCCACCTGGGGAGACGACTCGGCGGTGGACCGCACACCCGGCAGCTCGGTCGAAGACATGGGGCAATGTTACGAGACGATCACGCCCGGCCCGTTGTGTTCGCGGTCACAGCGAGCTTGGGAGGCCGCCTAGCGGGGTATCCGCGATCCTCCTAGGCTCATAGGAGGAAAGGGGAGTCCCATGACTGTCGACCCTGCGGAACCGGAAACCTTCCAGGAGGAGCTGCGGGAATCCCCGGGGGCGGAGGCCCCCGAGGCGGATGCCGCGGAGCAGAACGCGGACCTGGTTCCGAGCGAGGACGACGCGCTCACCGACCTGGGCCTGCGCGAGGCCGCCGCCGGGGACGCCGTGGAGCAGACCCGGGTGGTGCCCCTCGACGAGGACGACTACCGCTGAACGAGCGCCCGACCGCCGCCCGACCGCCGTCGGTCGCCACCGGTCCGCCACCGGAGCATCGATCCGCCGCCGCCGGCCTGCCGCCGGCCCGGCGCTGACCAGCGTCTCCGGCGGGTGACCGGCGGTCCGTACCGCGAGAAAACTCGGCTCGAACCCTCCAGATTCGGTTACCGAAAAGTACGATGGCGGCGCGGCGCAAGGCGCACTGTGTTCTAGAGAAAGTGGAGGCGGCGTGACAGCCATCGAGCAGACCGAGGCAGCGCGTCCGCGGGGCACGCGACTTCCGCGCCGGGCCCGGCGCAACCAGCTCCTGGGCGCTGCCCAGGAGGTCTTCGTCGCGCAGGGTTACCACGCTGCGGCCATGGACGACATCGCGGAGCGCGCCGGAGTCAGCAAGCCGGTGCTCTACCAGCACTTCCCCGGCAAACTCGACCTCTACCTGGCGCTCCTGGACCAGCACTGCGAGTCCCTGCTGCTCGCCGTGCGCACCGCGCTCGCGTCGACGACCGACAACAAGATGCGCGTCGCCGCGACCATGGACGCGTACTTCGCCTACGTCGAGGACGAGGGCGGCGCCTTCCGGCTGGTCTTCGAGTCGGACCTGACGAACGAGCCGGCGGTGCGCGAGCGCGTCGACCGCGTCTCGCTCCAGTGCGCCGAGGCCATCTCCGACGTCATCGCCGAGGACACCGGCCTGTCGAAGGACGAGTCGATGCTGCTGGCCGTGGGTCTGGGCGGGGTCTCCCAGGTCGTGGCCCGGTACTGGCTGTCGAGCGAGAGCCCGGTCCCGCGCGATACGGCGGTGGGTCTGCTGACCTCGCTGGCGTGGCGTGGAATCGCCGGTTTCCCGCTGCACCCGACGGACGTCTGAGCCGCGCCGGCCGGCCGGTGACCGGCCGGTGACGGGCTCCTGACCGCCTGCCGGCCGCCTGCTGACCGGCAGCCGGCCCGTTGCTGTTCGCTGCGAGCGTTTCCGCCGTGCGGCGGACACGTCCCCTCTCCGGGCTAATGTGGACCGGGTAACGGCGCGGCACATCGCGCGAACCGGACCGTCGGAGGGACAAGGCCGTGGAGGTCAAGATCGGCGTGCAGCACGCACCCCGGGAGATCGTGCTCGAGAGCGACCTGAATGCCGAGGAGCTGGAGAGCATCGTCACCGCCGCCCTCACCGGGTCGGCCGCGCTGCTGAGCCTCACGGACATCAAGGGCCGCAAGGTCCTGGTGCCGTCCGACCGCCTGTCGTACGTCGACCTGGGCGAGCCCAGCGCGCGCAAGGTCGGTTTCGGCGCGCTCTGAGCAGCGCACGAAGAACCGTCGAGAGCGGCCCGGTGGATGACTCCACCGGGCCGTTTCCGTCTCCTCCGCTTCGGGTAGGAGCGCAGTGAGGCACCGTCCCGTTACGCCCCGACGCTTTGGGAGGAACCCACATGCTGCTGATCGAGGCGCTTGGCTCCGCTCTACTGGGCCTCACCCTGTCCGGAGCGGCCGTCCGAGTACTCGCGCAGCGGCTGCCAGCTGCCAGGACGGTGCTGGTGAGCGGGATCTCGGGAGCCCTCTTCGGCGCGTACTTGACGCACACCGCGCTGGGCCCCGGGCACAACACCCTGCTCGCGACCTTCATCGGCGGCGTGCTGGTGTCGGCGGTGGTCCTGTCCCTGCTCCTGCGCCCGGCCGGGCGCAGCGGGAGGCCGTCCCCCCGGGCTCCGTTTTCGGTCCCGACGAGGGGCTGAATGACCGGCTGAACGACCTCCGTCCCCCCGAGGACCGATGAGCACGACGACGTACGCCGGCCCCGGCGCGGAATTCCGCGCCGGGGCCGGCGTACGTCGTCGTGCGGGGAAGCGGGTCAGGCCGCGAGGCCCAGGGCCGCCATCCGCTTGGTGTGCGCCTTGGTGATGCGGGTGAACATCTCGCCGACGGCCGCGAGGTCGAAGCCCGCCGCCATTCCGTCGACGCCGCCGACCAGCATGGTGGAGAGCGCGTCGCGCTCGGCGACCACGCGCTGCGCCTGCGAGAGGGCCTCGCCCATCAGCCGGCGGGCCCACAGGGCGAGCCGGCCGCCGCAGCGCGGGTCGGCCTCGATCGCGGCACGCACCTTCTCCACGGCGAAGCCGCCGTGGCCCGTGTCGTCCAGCACGCTCACGACGAGCCCGCGGGTGTCGGTGTCGAGGTGCGTGGCGACCTCGCGGTAGAAGTCGCTGGCGATGGAGTCGCCGACGTACGCCTTGACCAGGCCCTCCAGCCAGTCCGACGGCGCGGTCTGGCGGTGGAAGTCGTCGACGCCCTTCGCGAAGGGCTCCATGGCGGCGGTGGGGTCCGCGTCGATCGCGGCGAGGCGGTCGCGCAGCCTCTCGAAGTGGTGGAATTCGGCGGAGGCCATCTTCGCGAGCTCGGCCTTGTCGCCGAGGGTGGGCGCGAGCTTGGCGTCCTCGGCGAGGCGTTCGAAGGCCGCGAGTTCGCCGTACGCGAGCGCCCCGAGCAGGTCCACCACGGCAGCCTTGTACTGCGGTGACGCGGAGGCCGTGGCCCAGTCCTGGGCGGCGATTCCGGCTCCCTCGGCGGGGGCGCCGCCGTCGGCGGGCGATGCGTTTTCAACGGTCGACATGCTCCGCACAATAGCTCGCCGAAAGGCATCACGAACCACCTGCTCACTCCGCGTAAACGCGCCTACCTGGTGAATTCACCCCACACAGCTGCGAGATTCCGGGGTACAGTGGTAATGCGCCTGCCGAACACTCGGCGGGCCATCCGAATGAGGATGCCCGGTCGGTGGCCCGATCGGCTCCACCCGACCGCCCTCGGCGTGATGCGTACGTTCATGCGTACCGCCTCCCACGAGGGGCCCCCTCAGCGGCATAAAGCGCCTGAGCGAAGGCTCGTGGTCCCGCGCAGCTTTGCACGGCCCGCCCGAAATCTGGGTGGGCGTAGTACTGCAAGCCCGGCACGGTACGACCCCCTTTCGCCGCCTCGCGCCGCGTCTCACAGAAGAGGCAGCACCCTGACTACGTTCCGAGACCTCGGGATCCTTCCCGAGACGGCCGAAGCCCTTGAGGCCGTCGGCATCGTGTCCCCCTTCCCGATCCAGGAGATGACCCTCCCCGTCGCCCTTTCCGGCACGGACGTCATCGGCCAGGCCAAGACCGGTACCGGCAAGACGCTCGGTTTCGGCCTTCCCCTGCTGGAGCGGGTCACCGTCCCCGCGGACGTCGAGGCAGGCCGGGCCACGCCCGAGCAGCTGACCGACGCCCCGCAGGCCCTCGTGGTGGTTCCGACCCGCGAGCTGTGCACCCAGGTCACCAACGACCTCCTGACCGCTGGCAAGGTCCGCAACGTCCGCGTCCTCGCCATATACGGCGGCCGCGCGTACGAGCCCCAGGTCGAGGCGCTCAAGAAGGGCGTCGACATCATCGTCGGCACCCCGGGCCGCCTGCTCGACCTGGCCGGGCAGAAGAAGCTCGACCTGTCGCACATCCGCTCGCTCGTCCTCGACGAGGCCGACGAGATGCTCGACCTGGGCTTCCTGCCCGACGTCGAGCGGATCATGAACTACCTGCCGCCGAAGCGCCAGACCATGCTGTTCTCGGCGACCATGCCGGGCGCGGTCATCGGCCTGGCCCGCCGCTACATGACGCAGCCGACGCACATCCGCGCCGTCTCCGAGGACGGTGAGGGCGCGACCGTCGCCAACACCACGCAGCACGTCTTCCGTGCGCACAACATGGACAAGCCGGAGCTGGTCTCCCGCATCCTGCAGGCCGAGGGCCGCGGGCTCGCGATGATCTTCTGCCGCACCAAGCGCACCGCCGCCGACATCGCGGAGCAGCTGGAGAAGCGCGGTTTCGCCTCCGGCGCGGTCCACGGTGACCTCGGCCAGGGCGCCCGCGAGCAGGCGCTGCGCGCCTTCCGCAACGGCAAGGTCGACGTGCTGGTGTGCACCGACGTCGCCGCGCGCGGCATCGACGTCGAGGGCGTCACGCACGTCATCAACTACCAGACGCCCGAGGACGAGAAGACCTTCCTGCACCGCGTGGGCCGCACCGGCCGCGCGGGCAAGAAGGGCATCGCCGTCACCCTGGTCGACTGGGACGACATCCCGCGCTGGCAGCTCATCAACAAGGCCCTGCAGCTGGAGTTCCACGACCCGGTGGAGACGTACTCCACGTCCCCGCACCTGTACGAGCTGATGAACATCCCGGCCGGCACCAAGGGCATCCTGCCGCGCGCCGAGCGCACGCGGGCGGGCCTGGACGCCGAGAACGTGGAAGACCTGGGCGAGACCGGCGGCCGCGGTGGCCGTGGCGGCCGCGACGGTGGCCGCGACAGCCGTGACGGTGGCCGCGATGGTGGCCGCGATGGTGGCCGCGGCAGCCGTGACGGCGGCCGTGACCGTGACGGTGGCCGTGACGGT
>NZ_JAGGOW010000005.1 GCF_018614135.1 Streptomyces sp. ISL-66 | reverse complement strand
GCGGACGGCGCGGACGGCGCGGGGCCGGCGGGGGCGGTACGGGCACCCGTGCCGCAGGCGGCGGTGAGGGTGCCGGCGGCGACCGCCGCGCCGGCTCGGAGAGCGGATCGGCGGTCCGGGTAGCAGAGCACCTGCCCATTTAAGGGGTGGTTGCCCCTCTAGGTAATGATTGACCCATTTCGGGACCTTCGAGGGGGCCGCCCCCCAGGGGCACCTGTCCGCTACGTGATCAACGATTCACTCTGAGCGGTGGATATCTATTCACTGATTGCGAGGCCAGTGGCCCATCTCACCTAAGATTTAGGTAGAAACTCTTGGGATATGCACACTTATGTCCAAGTTGAGACTTTTGGCATTTGGTCCCTCGTCTGCCATAGTCGGAACCACGGCTTCCCGTTGACCCGAGCGAAGTCCCGCCGCCGAGGATCACACCCCCTTCGATCCTCGGCGCACCCATGAAACCCCCACATTGCCCCACCACGGCGACAGGGGGTTTCTGCGTTTTGGCCGGGCCTCGGCCACCGCTCAGCGGTCCGCCACCCGCATCTCGAACCAGGTGATCTTGCCGCGCGGCAGCAGGTCCGCGCCCCAGCGGTCGGAGAGCTTGTCGACGAGGAACAGCCCCCGGCCCGTGGTGTCCATCTCGTCGACCGGCATCAGACAGGGCAGCCCCCGCGAGGGGTCGCGCACTTCGATCCTGATCCAGCCGCGGCGCCTGAGCATCCGTAAACCGAAGGAGCGCGCTCCGGTGTGCCGGACGGCGTTGCCGACGAGCTCGGAAACCAGCAGCACGGCGTGCTCGGCGATCTGCGGTGAGAGGCCCCAGAGCCGCACCACGACGCACTGGGTGAGCCGGCGGGCCCTGCCCGCCGACTCGGGCAGGGAGGGAAGTGTCACTTCCTCCTCGGCCGGATTCCCGTACCACTCCAGCACGTTGAGGCCCTGCTCGTCCTCCAGGGCCCCCGTGAGTCGTACGGCGGAAGCGCTGCTGCGCTGCCGCGGCTGTTCCACACCCTCCAGACCCGCCATGCACCCATCATGGACGGCCGGTGCGGCCGCTCGGGCCGTTCCGCGGGAAAAGCCCCCTCGGAATCGTGGAGCCCGAGGAGGCCTTCCGGCATATGCGTTCGGCAATCTGGATCTCGCAGCACCCGCCCTGACCTGCGATCACACAGCGCACATCAGTGATCACCCTGAGTGGATCACCCATTCCGCTTAAGGTTGCCTTAAGGGCTGGCTAATCCACCCTCAGGGAGGACGTCCCGGTCCGGCGGCCCCTCGCGGGGCCGCGGCACTAAAGGAACTTGGCCTTGCCCGGCCCCTCTTCGACGAAGCTGCGCATACCGCGCTCACGGTCCTCGGTGGCGAACAGGCCCGCGAACCAGTTGCGTTCGATGGTCAGCCCGGTGTCGATGTCGGCCTCCAGGCCCGCGTCGACGCACTCCTTCGCGGCACGCAGCGCGAGGGCCGGACCCTGCGCCAGCTTCGCGGCCCACGCGTGCGCCTGCTCGTACACTTCGGCGGCCGGCACGACCCGGTCCACGAGACCGAGCGCGAGCGCCTCGTCGGCCTTGACCATGCGGCCCGTGAAGATGAGGTCCTTGGCCTTCGAAGGGCCGATCAGCCGGGACAGGCGCTGGGTGCCGCCCGCGCCCGGGATCAGGCCGAGCAGGATCTCGGGCTGGCCGAGCTTCGCGTTGTCGGCGGCGATCCGGTAGTCGGCGCAGAGGGCCAGCTCGCAGCCGCCGCCCAGGGCGTAGCCGGTGACGGCCGCGACCACGGGCTTGGGGATCCGGGCCACGGCGGTGAAGGCGTCTTGCAGTCCGCGGGACCGGGCGACCATGGCCGCGTGGTCCATCGTCTGCATCTCCTTGATGTCCGCCCCCGCCGCGAACACCTTCTCGCCGCCGTAGATGACGACCGTACGGACATCGGCCCGGTCGGTCGCCTCCACCGCGAGCTCGCGCAGCCGGTCCTGGGTGGAGATGTCCAGGGCGTTCATGGGAGGCCGGTCCAGCCGGATGACGCCGACGCCTTCGGAGACTTCGAGAGAGATGGTCATACGGGGAAGGTTAGGGCCAGGGGGCCCGGGGGTCTCCCCCGGGCAGGCCCGGTACGCGAGGCGGCCCGGTGCTGTGGGTCACAGCACCGGGCCACCCGGACTACGTACGGCGGAGGCTTACTTGATCCACTCCGCCCAGTCCATGTTCCAGCCGTTGAGGCCGTTGTCGGGAGCGACGGTCTTGTCCTTGGAGTTCTTGACGATCACGACGTCGCCGATCAGCGACTCGTTGAAGAACCAGGCGGCGGGCTGGTTGCCGTCGCCCGCGCCGCGGACGTCCTTCAGGCCCACGCAGCCGTGGCTGACGTTCTCGCTGCCGAACGTGCCGGACGAGGCCCAGTAGTTGCCGTGGACGAAGGTGCCCGAGGTCGTCAGGCGCATCGCGTGCGGGACGTCGGAGATGTCGTACTCCCCGCCGAAGCCGACGGTCGCGCCGTTCATCCGGGTCACCTTGTACTTCTCGCTGATGACCATCTGCCCGTTGTACGTGGTGTTCGAGGGGGCGCCGGCGGTGATCGGGACGTTCTTGATCTCCGTGCCGTCGCGGACCACGTGCATCTCGTGCTCGGCGGCGTCGACCGTGGTGACCTGCGAGCGGCCGACCTTGAAGGTGACGGTGCGGGTCTGCTTGCCGTAGACCCCCGGGCGGCCTTCGACCCCGTCGAGGGCGAGCTTCACGGTGACCGTGGTGCCGGCGGCCCAGTACTTCTCGGGGCGGAAGTCCAGGCGGTCGTTGCCGAACCAGTGGCCCTCGATCGGCACGGCGGGCTCGGCCGTCACCGTGATGGCCTTCTCGACGGCCTCGGGCTGGGTGATGCCCCGGGAGAAGTTGATGGAGACCGGCATGCCCACGCCGACGGTCGAGCCGTCCTCGGGCGTGTACTGGCCGATGAAGGTGTTGGCCGGAGTCAGGGTGGTGAAGGTGGTGTCCTTCGCGGACTCTCGGCCGGCCTCGTCCTTGGCGACCGCGTGCACCTTGTACTCGGTGGCGGAGGCGAGGTTGCGCAAGGGCTCCCAGCTCGCACCGTCCTCCGCGAGCTTGCCCTCGACCGCGTTGCCCTTGGTGTCGGCGACCGTCACCGTACCGAGCTTGCCGCCGGTGCTGGATATCTTGAGGACGCCGCTGGTGGCGACCTCCTTGGCCCCGTCGTCCGGCTTGACGCTCACGACGGCCTTGGACGCCTCGGTACCGGTCGTCCCGGCACCCCCGTCGGCTCCACCGCTCCCGCCGGCGCCCCCGCCGTTGCCCCCACCGCTGCACGCAGTCGTCAACAGCAGGGCCGCGCCCAGCAGGAGGGCCGGCAGGCCGGTGCGGGCGCGGCCGCGTATCGGCTGCAGGTTCACTCTTGTTCTCCCCATGTCCCCCGCGCGCGGGCAGTCGCGCGCTTCCTGCCAGGAAATCACAGGGGGATATCACGGGAAGGTACGAGCGTGTCACCGTTCCGTCCCAAGAGTGGTGACGCGCCGCGGACGCGCCGCGGATACGCCGGGAACGCGCCGGGGACGCGCCGGGGCATCGCGGTCCGACCCTCACTCGATCGGTGCGCGGTCGGGTCCGGCGGGGTCAGCCGGCGGCGGAGCCGGCCACCCACGCCGTCCAGGACATGTTCCAGCCGCCCAGCCCGTTGTCCGGGGCGACCGTCTTGTCCTGCGAGTTCACGACCTCGACCACGTCCCCGACCAGGCTCCGGTCGAAGAACCAGCCGGCCGGGGTGTCGGATCCGCCGCCCTTGTCGTCGCGCAGTCCGATGCAGCCGTGGCTGACGTTGGTGGAGCCGAAGGTGTCGGGGCTGGCCCAGTAGTTGCCGTGCAGGAAGGTCCCGGAGCGGGTGAGCCGCATGGCGTGCGGGACGTCGGGGATGTCGTACTCGCCGCCGAAGCCGACGGTCTGCCCGTTCATCCGGGTGACGTCGAAGAGCTCCATCACCACCATCTTGCCGTTGTACGTGGTGTTCTTGGGCGCTCCCGCGGTGATCGGCACGGTGGACACCAGGTCGCCGTCGCGCCGGACCTCCATGGTGTGCGCGGCCGCGTCCACGGTGGAGATCTGGGAGCGGCCGACGGTGAAGCGGATGGTCTTGTCCTGGATGCCGTACGAGCCGGGCGCGCCCTCGACGTCGCGCAGCCTCATCTTGACGGTGACCTCGGTGCCGGGCTTCCAGTACTGCTTGGGCCGGAAGTCGAGCCGCTCGTCGCCGAACCAGTGTCCGGAGACCTCCACGGGCGGGACGGAGGTGACGGTGATGGCCCGCTCCACGTCGGCGCGCCGCTCGATGGAGCGGTTGAAGCCGAAGGAGATGATCATGCCGGTGCCGACGGTGGAGCGGTTCTCCGGCTTGAAGTAGCCGATGAACCGCTCCTCGGGAACGTAGGTGGTGAAGGTGGTGTGCCGGGCCTGGCGGCGGTCGTGCCCGTCGAGCGCGACCGCGTCGACGGTGTACTTGGCCGCGAGCGCGAGCCGTCCGGCCTCCGGGTCGGGACTCCAGCTGAGCCCGTCGACGGCGATGGTGCCGGGCACCTTCTCCTCTTGGGCGTCCTCCACCTTGGTCACCACGACGCGCTCGAGCCGGCCCTCGGGCACGGTGACCGTCAGCGGTCCCTCGGCCGGGACGCCCTTGGCGTTGTCGTCCGGAGTGATCCGGATCGCCTCGTCCGGTGACCGGGGTCTGCCGGGCAGCTGGATCTCGATCGGGGAGCCGCCGTCTCCGGTGCATCCGGACAGGCCTCCGAGGAGGCCCGCCCACGCCGCCACGGCGGCCAAGCCCGCCCCTGCCCGCCTCGTCAGAAAAGTCACGTTCCTCCAACGACGAGGCACCTCCGAGGGAAACGTGGGTGTGACTCGAGTTCCAGGCAGAACAGTCCGGGCAGAACAGTGAGAAGGACCAGACGGGGGCGGGCCCTGGCCGGGACGCCGGGGCCGCACTTCCCTTACCCCTACCGGTACCGAGAGCCGTGGAGGCGGGCAGTGTCGAGCGCAGCCGAGCAGGAAACGGTGGAAGCCGTCGCGATCGAGGTACGGAGCGGAGGGGCGGCCTTGACCGTTCCGCACGTCGACGAGCCCCCGGCGGGGCATCCCCAGGGGCATCCGGACGGGCATCCGGACGGAGCCGGGGCCGGGCACGGGCCGGCGGCCGACCGGCTCAGGGGCCCCGCGGTGCGGGCGCAGGCCCGCCCCGGACCACCGGTGTGGCCCGGGTCCTCGCATCCGCTGGGGGCCCGGTTCCACCACGGGCCGGACGGGACCGCCGGGACCAACTTCGCGCTCTGGGCACAGGGCGCGGAGGCGGTGGAGGTGTGTCTGTTCGACGAGGCCGGGACGGAGACCCGGTGCGCCCTGACGGAGCTCACGCACGAGATCTGGCACGGCTTCCTGCCGGGCGTGCGCCCCGGGCAGCGGTACGGGTTCCGGGTCCACGGCCGCTGGGATCCGTGGACGGGGGCCCGCTACAACCCGGCGAAGCTGCTGCTGGACCCGTACGCGCGGGCCGTGGACGGGGACTTCCGGCTGCCGCCGGAGGTGTACGGGCACGTCCGCGACTGGCCGCAGCAGTACATCGCGGACACGGTGCGCGACGACCGCGATTCGGCGCCGCACGTCCCCAAGGGGGTCGTGGTCCACGATGACGACGACTGGGCGGACGACGTCCGGCCGAAGACACCGTGGGCCGATTCCGTCATCTACGAACTGCACGTGCGCGGTTTCACGATGCGCCACCCGGGGATCCCCGAACACCTGCGCGGCACCTACGCGGGCCTCGCGCACCCGGCGGCGATCGAGCACCTGACCGGTCTCGGGGTGACGGCGGTGGAGCTGCTGCCGGTCCATCAGTTCGCCCACGAGGACCACCTGCTGCGCCGGGGGCTGACCAACTACTGGGGCTACAACTCGATCGGCTACTTCGCGCCGCACGCGGGCTACTCGTCGAGCGGTACGACCGGGCAGCAGGTCGGCGAGTTCAAGCGGATGGTCAAGGCGCTGCACGCGGCCGGGATCGAGGTGATCCTCGACGTGGTCTACAACCACACGGCGGAGGCGGGCGAGCTGGGCCCGACGCTGTCACTGCGCGGGATCGACAACCGCGCGTACTACCGGCTCCAGTCGGACCAGCGCCGGTACGCGGACTACACGGGCTGCGGGAACACCCTGCACGCCGGGCGCCCGCACGTGCTGCGCCTGATCACCGACTCGCTGCGCTACTGGGTGACGGAGATGGGGGTGGACGGCTTCCGCTTCGACCTGGCGGCGGCGCTGGCCCGTTCCATGCACGACGTGGACATGCTGTCGCCGTTCCTCGCCGTGATCGCCCAGGATCCGGTGCTGCGGCGGGTGAAGCTGATCGCCGAGCCGTGGGACGTGGGCTCGGGCGGGTACCAGGTGGGGGCGTTCCCGCCGCTGTGGACGGAGTGGAACGACCGCTACCGGGACGCCGTCCGGGACTTCTGGCGGGGCGCGCTGCCCGACGTGCGGGACCTCGGGTACCGGCTGTCGGGATCGAGCGACCTGTACGCGTGGGGCGGGCGGCGGCCGTACGCCTCGGTCAACTTCATCACCGCGCACGACGGGTTCACCCTGCGCGACCTGGTGACGTACGAGTCCAAGCACAACGAGGACAACGGCGAGGAGGGCCGGGACGGGACCAACGACAACCGGTCGTGGAACTGCGGGGCGGAGGGCGAGACGGACGACGCGGACACGGTCGCGCTGCGCCGGCGCCAGCTGCGGAACCTGCTCACCACCCTCCTGCTGTCGACCGGTGTGCCGATGCTGGTCGCGGGCGACGAGTTCGGCCGGACCCAGGGCGGCAACAACAACGCGTACTGCCAGGACAACGAGACGAGCTGGGTGGACTGGTCGCTGCTCTCGGACCCGGCCTGGCACGGGCTGCTGTCGCTGACCCGCAGGCTGCTGTCGCTGCGCCGGGCCCATCCGGTGCTGCGCCGGCGGGCGTTCTTCTCGGGCAGCTCGCAGGGCACGGACGGGCTGCGGGACCTGGCCTGGTTCACCCCGGCGGGCACGGAGATGACCGAGGGGGACTGGTACGCCCCCGCCGACGCGGTGGGCCTGTACCTGTCGGGCCTGGACATCCCGGGCCGCGACGAACGGGGACGGCAGGTGACGGACGACAGCTTCCTGGCGCTGATGCACGCCGGGGACCGGCCGGCGCAGTGGGTGCTGCCGGGCGCTCCGTGGGCCGCGTCGTACGAGCTGGTCCTGGACACCTCCCGGGAGGACCAGGCGGCCGCCCCGGGCACCCGGCACGACGGGGGCGGGACGGTGACGGTCCCGGCCCGCTCGGTGCTGCTGCTGAAGGTGGTGGGCTGAGGCGCCGGGGCGGGGCGACGGGCCGGGGCGGGAGCCTTCGTACGCCCTGCGATGATGTGGCCTTCGTACGCACACACGCGTATACGGGTGTTCGAGGGGTTGTGTCGATGGCAAGTGTCGGAACCGCGCTGCGGGAGCTGCGCGGGGCGCAGAAGTCGGCGAAGGGCGTGTCGCTCTATTCGCGGTTCGTCAACCGGCCGGCCGGGCGGTACCTGGCCGCCGGGTCGCACGTGATCGGGCTCACCCCGAACCAGGTGACGCTGGTCAGCGCCGCCTTCAGCTTCGCCGCCGCGGCTGCGGTCGCCCTGGTCGCGCCCTCGTGGGGGCTGGGGATCGCGGTGTGGGCCTCGCTCGCCGTGGGCTTCGCCTTCGACTCCGCCGACGGGCAGCTGGCCCGGCTGCGCGGGGGCGGCAGCGCGTCCGGCGAGTGGCTGGACCACGTCGTGGACTGCGCGAAGCTCACCGCGCTGCACTCGTGCGTGCTGATCGCCTTCTACCGCTTCCCCGACGCGTACGGCACGGGCGGGGGCGGCACGGGCGGGGCCGGCTGGCTGCTGGTGCCGCTGGGCTTCCAGTTCGCCTCCGTGGTCACCTTCTTCGGCGGGCTGCTGACGGAGAAGCTCAAGCCCAAGCCGGCGCCCGGGAGCGCCGCCGCCGCGCCTTCGACCGTGCGCGCGGTGGCGTTGCTGCCCGTGGACTACGGGGTGTTCTGCCTGGTGTTCCTGCTGCTGGGCGGTGGGGAACTGTTCCGCTGGGCGTACGCGGGGATGGGCGCCGTGGCCGCGCTGTTCCTGCTGGCGTTCCTCGCGAAGTGGTACCGGGAACTCAGCGCCGTACCCAGGTGACCCGGGGCGGGGCGGCCGGCGGCCGGGCGGCCGCCACCGGAGGCCGGGCGGCCCGTCGGCGGGGTGCTCAGCCCCGCTGCTCCGCGGCGAGCGGCTGCGAGAGCGCGTCCAGCGCCCGGCGCAGCTGGGTGCTGGAGGTGTGCACCGTGTACGGGAAGTAGACGACGTCGACCCCGTGCTCGGCGAAGTCCTTTTCCAGCCGGTCCCCCTTGGGGGTGCCGCGCCAGTCGTCGCCCTTGAAGATGACGTCGAAGCGGACTTGCTTCCACGTTTCCACCTTGTCCGGGACGGTCTCGACGAATGCCGCATCCACGTACTTGACGCTGCGCACGATCTCCAGCCGCTCGACGAGCGGGATCATCGGGCGCCGCCCCTTGGCGATTTCCGCCATTTCGTCGGAAACGACCCCGGCCACCAGGTAGTCGCACTGACTCCGGGCGTGCCGAAGGATGTTGAGATGTCCGATGTGGAACAGGTCGTAGGCGCCCGGCGCGTAGCCCACTCGGTACGGTCTGCGCGCGGGCGCGGCAAATTCGGACAAGTCCCGCTCGGTCATCTGTTACCCCCCATAAGCCACACCCCCCGGTGTGGCGGATTAGCAGACAATAGCGTGCACGTTCCTCACCACGTCGGTGAACGAATAGGGTGACGTGCGCATCATCCTGGGGAGAAGGGGGACGTCCCGTGTCGAGATCCGGCCACCGGCGCCTACTGCTGGTTTCCACGAATTACGCCCCCGAGCACACGGGAATCGGCCCGTACGCCACCCAGATCGCGGAGCACTGGGCGAATCTCGGTCACGAGACCCATGTCCTGGCGGGCATGCCGCACTACCCGGCGTGGGCCGTCGAGCCGGAGTACAAGGGGGCGCTGCGGCGCACGGAACGGCGCGCGGGAGTCACCGTGCACCGGCGCGCGCACACCGTGCCGCCGCGCCAGACCGCCCTGCGCCGGGCGCTTTTTGAAGGATCGATTCTGTTGCACGGCGCCGTGGCCCCGCCCCGGATGCCGAAGCCCGACGCGGTCCTCGCCCAGATGCCGAGCCTGGCCGGCGGCCTGCTGGCCGCCCGCCTCGCGGCGCGCTGGAAGGTGCCCTACGTCCCCGTGGTCCAGGACCTGATGGGCGCCGCCGCCGCGCAGAGCGGGATCAGCGGCGGCGACAAGGCGGCCGCCCTGGCCGGCCGCGCGGAGGCCTACGCCCTCAAGCGGGCCGCCCTCGTCGGCGTCATCCACGAGACCTTCGTGGACCGCGTCGTCGGGATGGGCGTGGATCCGAAGAAGATCCGGCTCGTCCCGAACTGGTCGCACGTGGCATTGCCCACCAAGCCGCGCGGCCGGACCCGCCACCACCTCGGCTGGGCACCCGGGCAGACGGTCGTCCTGCACTCCGGGAACATGGGGCTCAAGCAGGGGCTGGAGGTCCTCGTCGGCGCCGCCCGGCTGGACCCGAGCGTCCGTTTCGTCCTCATGGGCGACGGCAGCCAGCGCTCCGCGCTCGCCGACCTCGCGGCCGACGTCCCGAATCTGGACATCATTCCCCCTGCCGCCGACGGGGAGTTCCCCGATATCCTCGCCGCGGCGGACGTGCTCGCGGTCACGCAGCACGCCGCCGTCATGGACATGAGCGTGCCGTCCAAGCTGACCTCCTACTTCCAGGCCGGCCGCCCCGTCGTCGCCTCCGTCGCGGCGCAGGGCGGTACCGCCCAGGAGGTGGAGCGCTCGGGCGCGGGGGTGCTCGTACCGCCGGAGGACCCCGAGGCCCTGCTGAAGGCCGTACGGGCCCTGGCGCAGGACCCCGCCGGCGCGGACGCGCTGGGCGCGGCCGGGCCCCGCCACGTGGCGGCCCATCTCAGCCGTGAAGCGGGCCTGGCCCGCATCGACGCACTGATAGACGAAGCACTTGGGGGTCCCCGGCCGTGATCGAGACCAACCGACCGGCAGCGGCTCCGGCCGAGGACGAACCCGACCTCCTCCGGGACCAGTTCCGTCAGCTCCTGCGCTACCGTCGGCTCATCGGCGCGGGCGTGGGCATCGGCCTGCTGGGCGGGGTCTACCTCGGCGTCTCCACGGCGGACACCTACGTGGCCACCGCCGACATCGTGCTGCGCGCGCCCACCGACGACCCGTTCAACCCGAGCCTCGCCCCCGACAAGGCGATCAACATCGGCTCGGAGCGCCAGGTCGCGCTCTCCAGCTCCATAGCCAACGAGGCCGCGAAGAAGCTCGGTGTCCCGGCCTCCGGCTTCCGCGCCCTGCGCAGCGGCCTGCAGGTGACCAACCCGCCGCAGACGATGGTGCTGCGCTTCACCTACACCGCGGCCTCCCCCGCCGAGGCCGCCAAGCGCGCCAACGCGATGAGCGAGGCCTACCTGCTCAAGCGGCAGGAGGCCCTCGACGTCACCCGCGACAAGATGGTCAAGGGCTACCAGGATCAGCGCGACCCGGTGGCCAAGCAGCTCGACGACCTCGTCAAGCAGATCAACTCCATGCCGGCCGGCCCGGCGCGCGACGCGGCGTACTCCTCCAAGACCGACCACCAGAGCAAGGTCAACACCCTCAACAGCAACATCGCCAAGCTCCAGGCCCTGGACATGACCCCGGGCCGGGTCACCAGCACCGCCGTGCCGCCGCACTCGACGGACGGCCCCGGCCTCGTCATGTCGCTCGCGCTCGGCTCGGCCGTGGGCCTCGCGCTCGGTCTGCTCGCGGCCTGGGTGCGGCTCGTCTTCGATCCGGCGCCGCGCTCCGAGGGCGATGTCGCCCGCGCCCTGCGCGCTCCCGTACTGGGCTCCTTGCCCCGGGGCAAGGGCGACGGCGGTCCGCTGCTCGCGGCCGGCGAGGAGGACCCCCGGCTCGCCGAGGAATTCCGCTCGGTGGCCTTCCGGCTCGCCTACGACTCCCGGTTCGCCGACCGGCGCCGGCTCCTCGTGATCGCCCCGCGCGGCAGCAGCGAGACCGCCGCCGCCGTGGCGGTGAACCTGGCCGCCTCCTTCGCGGAGACCGGCAAGGACGTCCTGCTCATCGAGGCCGATCTGCGCACCCCGGTGCTGGCCAGCCAGCTGCCGACGGACGCGGGCGGCCGGCCGCGCTGGAGCCAGACGCCGGGCGGACAGCACGGGGAACCCGAGTGGCCCGACGGGCGCCAGCTCGTCGTGGACGCCGGGGAGTCCGGTTCCTTCGACCTGATCCCGGGCGAGCGGGTGCGCAACGTGCCCCGCGCGCTGACCTCCCCGCGCGCCACCCGCCTGATCTCCGAGGCCGACTCCCCCAACTCCACCGTCGTGGTGCTCGCGCCGCCCGTGCTCTCGTACGCCGACGCGCTCGCGCTCGTGGACCGCGTCGACGGGGTCCTGGTGGTCTGCGACCCGCGCGCGGTGCACCGCACCGACCTGTCCCGCATCCGCGAGCTGATCAGCGGCGCGGGCGGCACGGTGCTCGGCGCCGTGCTGCACACGCCGCTGCCCGGCGAGAACAAGCGCGGCGGCCCGTTCCGCAGGGGCGGCGTCCCCGCTCCCACGGCCCCGGCCGCCGCCGCTCCCCTTTCCCGGAACCGCGAGCCCCAGCCGATCCCGTACGAGGTGGCGGCCGCCGACGCGGCGCAGCACATCCCGGGCGACGGGACCGACACGGTCGCCCTGCGTACGGTGCGCACGGGCCGGCGGTGAGCCGCGGGGCTCTCGCCGCGGTCGCGTCCGTCCTGGACCAGGCCGCGTCCAGTGCGACGAACATCCTGGTGCTGGTGCTGGCCGCGCGGCTCTCCTCCGCGGCCGGCTTCGCCGACTTCTCCATGGTCTACGTGACCTTCACCGTGCTCCTCGGCCTGAACATGGCCTACGTCGGCCAGAGCCTGGTCCTGGAAAAGGGCTCGGGGGTCCCCCCGGACGAGGTCCCGGGCAGGCTCGGCGCCGCGTGCCGGGCCGGTCTCGCGTTCACCGGGGCCGCCTCGGCCGCGGTGGGCGCCGTACTGGCCCTCGTAGGACTGCTGCTGCCCGGGGCCCCCGGCCGGGCGTTCCTCGCGCTGGGGCTCATACTGCCCCTGGTGCTGGTGCAGGACGGGCTGCGCTACTGCTTCTCCGCCCTGCGGGCTCCGCAACGGGCGCTGGCCGCCGACGCGCTGCGCCTCGCCTGCGTCGTACCGGCGCTGCTGCTCCAGCCCGAAGGGGCCTCCGCGGCCCGGCTGGTGCTGGTGTGGGGGGTTTCGGCGCTGCCCGCGCTCGCGCTGGGCCTGTGGCTGGTGTGGCCGTCGGTGCGCGGGGAGGGGGCCGCCGAACTGGTCCGGGAGGTCCGGCCGTACCTGCGGCGCGGGCACCTGGGGCAGCGGTTCGTCGTCGAGTTCGCGGTGGGCAGCGGCTCCAGCCAGCTGGCCGTGCTGGGCCTCGGCGTCTTCGCGACCCCGCTGGCCGTCGGCGCGCTGCGCGGCGCCACCACCCTCTTCGGCCCGCTGAACGTGCTGTTCAACTCCGCGAGCTCCTTCGGCCCGCCCGTCGTGGGCCGGGCCCGCGGCAAGCGGGGCGTGGTCCGGCTGACCGCCCTGATGGGCGGGGCGCTGGCGGTGACCGGCGCCGCCTGGGGGGCCGTGCTGTACGCGCTGCCCGACCGGCTGGGCCGCGAACTGCTCGGCGACAGCTGGACGGCGGCGGCCGCGCTGCTGCCCGCGACGGGCGCGCAGTACGCGGTCATGGGCCTGGGCACCTGCGCGCTGCTGACCCTGCGGGTGCTCAACCCGAAGGCCACGCTCTCGCTGCAGGTCGTCTTCTCGCTGCTGTCGGTCGCACTCCTGCTCGGCGGCTACGCCGTGTGGGGCGTGGCCGGGGCCGCGTGGGGGCTGGCGCTCGGCTCCGCCGCGAAGGCGGCGGCGGGCTGGCTGCGGGTGGCCCGACTGGAGACGCCCGCTCCGACGGCCTGCGGCACGGCCCCCGGTACGGCCTCGGAGCCGGCCGCCGTCTGAGGCGCCGCGGGCCGTACCGCGGGCGGGGCCCGTCAGCGCAGCCCGGCGCCCTTGTCCTGCCGGTACGTGGCCACGAGCGCGAGGCACATCGCGGCGATGGCCACGCGCCCCGAGGCCTGCAGCAGCGGCCCGCGCAGCAGGATGAACGAGTACCCGGCGACCAGCGGAACCACCACGGAGATCAGGCTGCCAGGTGGCGAACGCCGGGTGGCGCGCTTCGCGTAGCGGCGGTCGACGCGGGCGGAGGCGTACCCCATCCCGAGGAGTCCCGCGCCCATCCCCAGCGGCCCGAAGTCGATCCACAGCTCCGCCCAGATCGGGGAGGAGAGGTTGGTGTTGACCGTGCCCATCCACTGGCCCACCATCACGCCCGTGTCGCGGGGCTTGGCGGGCCACATGGTGCGCGGCACCGCGAAGAAGACGGATCCCGCGAGCTGGCGCCCGTAGGAATGGCCGGGGCCGGAGTTGGAGAAGGTGATCGTGTTCGCGAACATGCCGATCTGGTCGTAGTCCTTGAGCGCCATCGGCTCCAGGAACGAGGTCGTCTCGACGGGCTTGTAGTTCTTCTCGTCGTAGCGGAAGCGGTCCGCGAACGGGAAGACGAGCAGGGCGATCACGACGGCCATGGACAGCGCCACCCGGTACATCGCCGCGCTCACCGGGAAGATCGTGAAGAGCAGCGAGAACATGACGGTGAGGAACCAGTAGCGCGGGTTCGAGATCGGGTTGTTGACCACCAGGTTGAGGGCGGCCAGTGCCGCCCAGGTGACGATGACCGACACCTTGCGGCGGGCGAACTTGGACGTGATCAGCCAGCGCGTGTACAGCAGCAGGGACAGCAGCGCCGGGACGGTGCCGAAGCCGCGCAGCAGCGCCTGGCCGGCCTGGCCGTCCTGGGAGACGCCCGCCTCCTCGATGCCCGCGATGATCTCCTGGCGGCTGGAGAAGAAGACCGCCGGGCCGCCGAGCTTCATGATGAGGGCGGCGCTCCCCAGGAACGACACGGCGGCCAGCAGTTGGAGCCGCCGCCGGTGCGCCATGACCGGGCGCGGCTCCTTCTGCGAGCCTCCGGCGCGGCCGGCCGGCCGGTGCCGGGCGAGCAGCACGCCCACGTCGAAGGCGGCGCAGCCGAGCAGCACCAGACCGATGGCGACGGTGAGGTCGGAGCGCGGGCCGACGACCGGGGTGGGGACCTGGCCGAGGACGGCCTGGGCGAGGGGGGCCACGCCCATGGCCATGTAGACGAAGAGCCAGAACGAGCCCTGGAGGAGCTTGCGGCGGCTGGTCAGGACCATGGCGGACAGGCGGGCGCCCGCGTACATGGTGAGCAGGAGCTGTAGCCAGAAGGCGGCGTCGCGCTGGCCGGCGCCGGGCTGGGCGGCGACGACGAGGGGCAGGAAGACGGTGAATCCGAGGGCCAGCGGGACGGAGAGCGCCCGGGAGAGCAGGGTCCGCGGAGTGGTGACCCTGCCCCAGTTCTTCTCTTCGTCGGGGTGCGGCGGGGACGTGGGCGCGGGGGGACGGACCGCCGTCTCGCGCATGTCGGTTGCCACCGTTGCCCCCACCCCCCGTGCCTGATCCGGGCGCAGTCTAGTCTGAGCGGTCGGCGCCCGGGGAGGCGCCCGTGGGCCGGAGGGCGCGGCGGACGTGGTGCGGACGGTGGTGCGGACGATGGGGCGGACGATGAGGGGCTGCTGTGCGTGATCTTCCTGCCTTCACACTGGCCGGGTACGACAAGGGGCGCGGGCTGCTGACGCAGGCGCTCTGGTTCGCCGTGATGAACACGCTGTTCATGAGCTGGTTCTGCCCGGCGCGGCTGCGGGTCTCGCTGCTGCGCGCCTTCGGGGCGCAGATCGGCGAAGGGGTGCTGATCCGCCACAAGGTGCGGGTGCTGTGGCCCTGGAAGCTGACCGTGGGCGACCACACGTGGATCGGCGAGGGCGCCTGGCTGCTGAACCTGGAGCCGGTCACGATCGGCTCGCACGTGTGCCTCTCCCAGGAGGCCCTGCTGTGCACGGGCTCGCACGACCACCGGGCCGCCGACTTCCGCTACCGCAACGCGCCGATCTCCGTCGAGGACGGCGCGTGGGTGGCCGTACGGGCCACCGTGCTGGCGGGCGTCACGGTCGGCCGGTGCGCGGTGGCGGGCGCGGGCTCCGTGGTCCACCGGGACCTGCCCGCCCTGACCCTGCAGACCCAGGACGGGCAGCGCCGCCCCGTCGAGGAGCCCAAGTGAGAGTCCTGCACGCCGTCACCCTGCACTCCCCCACGCACGCCTTCGGCGGGCCGGTGCGGGTCGCGCTGAACCTCGCGAAGGGGCTGCGCGAACGCGGCCACGAGGCGGGCCTGCTGGCGCTGGGCGAAGGGTTCGCGGACCCTTGGCCGACCTCGGTGGAAGGCGTCCCGGCGAAGCTCTTCCCGGCCCGGCGCCTGCTCCCCCTCGGCTTCAGCGGGATGACCTCGCCCGCCCTGCTCGCCTCGGCGGGCCGCCTGGTGCGGGACGCGGACGTGGTCCACGTCCACCTGGCCCGGGACCTGGTCACCCTGCCCGTGGCCCTGGCGGCGCTGCGCGCCCGCAAACGCCTCGTCCTGCAGACCCACGGCATGGTCGACCCGAGCGAGAAGCTCCTGGCCAAGGTGCTGGACGCGGTGGCGGTACGCCGCCTGCTGCGCGGCGCCGACGCGGTGCTCCACCTGACCCCGCACGAGCGGGAGGGCCTCGACGCGGTCGTCGGCGGCGCCCTGCCCCGGTCGCTGCGGCTGGTGAACGGCACCCCGGCCCAGGACGAGCGCCCCGCCCCGTCCGGGCCTCCGCGGATCCTGTACTCGGCCCGCCTGCAGGCCCGCAAGCGCCCGGTGGACTTCGTGGACGCGGCCCCGGCGGTGCTGGCGGTGCACCCGGACGCGCAGTTCGTGGTGGCCGGCCCGGACGAGGGCGAACTCCCGGCGGTCCGCGCCCGCATCGCCGAACTGGGCCTCGGCTCCCGCTTCACCGTCCCGGGCGCCCTCTCCGGCTCCGAGGTCCTGACGGAGCTGCGCCGCGCCCACGTCTACGTACTGCCCTCGGTGGACGAACCGTTCCCCATGTCGGTCCTCGAAGCCCTGTCGGTCGGCGTCCCTCCGGTGGTCACCCACTCCAACGGCCTGGCCCGCGACATCGCCGCGGCGGGCGCGGGCCGCGCGGTCGCCCCCGGCCCGGCGGGCGTGGCCGAAGCGGTCCTGTCCCTCCTGGACCCGGCGGAGAACGCCACGGCCTCGAAGTCCGCACGCGCGCTCGCCGCGTCCTCGTTCTCGATGGACGCGGTCCTGGACACGCTGCTGGACGTCTATCGGGGCATCTCCCGCTGAGGACAGGGGCCGTACCGGCACGGCGGAGCCGTCAGAGGTCCCGACGGGTTTCGTCGACCACCGGCAGGGCCCCGACGCGGCGGCGCTTGAGGACGCTCGCGTAGACCGCGAGGCCGATGGCGCCGGCCACCATCATGATCACCCCGACCAGGTCGAGATTGACGCTCTGCATCTTCCAGTCGGACGCGAAGGTGAGGATCGCCCCCACCACGATCAGGCCTATGCAACCGCTGATGCCCCTCATCGAATTCGCCTCCACATCCGTGGTCGGGGAGAACCCCGCCGTGTGGACTTCGCCTGCCCGCGTTCCGGGAACGAAAACGCCCCCGCCGCCCGTGAGTTCGGGCAGCGGGGGCGGGCCGCGCGGGGGCGCGTCACGCAGGGGTCGCTACGCCGGGATCCAGGCGTAGCAGCCGTTCGAGGTGAACCGCGCCGTGCCCGACGGGATCGTGGCGGTGACCTTGTCGCCCGCCTTCAGCGGGGCTTCGGGGCCCGAGGCGAGGACCGCGCCGTCCTTGCCCTTGGCTTCCCAGGTGCACGTGGTGGTCTGCGTCAGCGCGCGGTAGGTGCCCGCCGCCGGGGAGTCCTTCGTGCCGTCGGGGAAGCCCTTCTCGGCCGCCGCGAGGACCGGCTTCTGGTCGGGGCACAGGAAGGTGATCGCGTCCTTCGCGCCCGGGATCTCCCCGGCCACGATGGAGCCGACCGCCGCGTCGTTGTCGTGCTTCGCGGTGCGCTGCACCCGCTGGCAGGACTCCTGGCCGCTCTGGAGGACGGCCGCCGGGTCCATCTTCTCCGGAACGCGACCGGTCAGGTACTTCTTCTCCGTCGCGGTGAAGGTGCCCGTCTTCGGGGTGAGCTTCGCATCCGGCAGGACGGGTCCCGTCGGCTTCGCGTCCGTCGAGGGCGGCGCCGGGGCGTCCGCCGGGTCGGCGGCCGGCGAGGCGGCCGGCGGCTTGGGCGACGCGGCCGGGGCGTCGGCCTTGTCGTTCCCGCCCGAACTACAGGCGGTCAGCGTCAGGGCGGCGGCCAGCAGGACAGCAGCCGCTGCGGAGCGTCGGTACATCAGGTGGCTCCCGTACGTATGAGATGGGTGTGCGGGGCCCGGCCGCCCGACGGTTCGTCGGGACGGCCGGGCCCCGCAGGCCCTCAAGCGGTTACTTCGCGCCGAAGGTGAGGACGAGCTTCGGGCTCGCGTCCGCCGCCGTCGCTTCCGAGGACCAGAGCCACAGCGCGTCGGTGCCCGCACTGGTCAGACCCAGGCTGTAGTTGGTGCCCAGGACCGCGGAGACCGCGGCCGTGTCCAGCTGGACGCTCTGGACGGACGAGCCGTCCGGCACGCCCGCGATGGAGCCGAGCGGGGTGGTGCCGAGGGTGGGCTTGGTGTTGAAGGTCGTGCCCGCGCCGCTCCAGGTGCCGGTGACCGGAACCGCGGAGACGGTGTCGGCCGTACCGGCGCCCGTCGCCGTCGAGGTCTTGAACTGGAGCGAAGCCGACTTCAGCACCTGGCCGGACGGAGCCGCCGGGATGTCGAAGCGCAGGTACGTCTCGTAGGCCGAGGTGCCGCGCACCGCGAGCGAGGTGGACGTGCCGTAGGCCGTGCCGGGGGCGCCCTGGTTGATGTAGGTGTCCTCGGTCGCGGAGACCGTGGAGACCGTGTCGGTGGGGGCCTTGGCCAGGTCGAAGTGGTTCTTGACCTGGGCCGGTGTCAGGACCTTCGGGTAGACGGCCGTCTCGTCGATCTGACCGGCGAAGAAGTTGCTCGTCGGCCTGGAGGTCCAGCCGCCGAGGTTGTCGCCGCCGACGTGCCAGAAGCCCTCGTACTGCTGGGCTCCCGTGACGTTGTTGGTGCCCTTGGCCTGGCCGTCGACGTAGAGCGCCATGCCCGAGGGGCCCTGCGTGGCGACGACGTGGTGCCACTTGTTGTCGTTGAACGTGTCGGTCAGACCCGTGGAGAGGGTCTTCCAGCCGCCGCTGGGGGCGGCGCCGAAGAACAGGCGGCCGCTGTTGGTCATGTAGATGACCCGGTCGTACGCGCTGCTGCTGCGGTCCGTGTTGTTGCCGAAGCCGATGAGCTTGCCGCCGCGCGTGGAGCTCGTCTTGAACCAGGTCTCGAGGGTGTACGAGCTGGCGACCGTCTGGCGGTGGTCGCTGTACACCTGCTGGTTGGTCCCGTTGAAGCCCATGGCCGTGCTGGTGCCGGAGACGGCCCCCGGGCTCTGGCGCAGCGCCGGGGCGTTGAGCTGGATGCCGCTGGTGTTGCCGTTCGAGGAGTCGGCGACGTACGGGCTGACGGTGTCGTCGTAGCGCCAGAACAGCTCGGCGCCGTCCGTGCGGACCTGGTCCGGGTAGGCGTTGACCGCGGTCGGGACCGTCACCGCGGTGCTGGCCGACAGGGCGCTGGTGTTGCCGGCCGCGTCGGTCGCGGTCACGCGGTAGCTGTAGGACAGACCGGCCTTGACCGTGGTGTCGGTCCAGGAGGCCTGGCGGCGCTCCCATTCCAGGGACTCCGCGCTGACGGTGGCGACCGGGGTGGCCGAACCGTTGCGGTAGACGCGGTAGGTCAGCTTGCTGTCGTCCTGGTCGTAGCTGGTGCGCCAGCGGACCTGGGCCTCGCCGGGCTTGACGCTGGAGGCGCTGGAGACCGGGGTGGTCGGGGCGCCGACGTCACCGGTGGAGGCGAAGCGGGTGAGGGCCTGCTGGGCCTTGCCGTTGATGAGGGTGAACTCACCGCCGACCCACATGTACTTGGTGTCGCTCTTCTCCGCGATGGCCATGACGCGCGGGCCGATGCCCTCGCCGAGGCCGTCGTTGGCGGTGGGGTGCCAGCCGAGCTTGCGCGGGCTGCGCACGAAACCGCCCACGGGCGCGGGGGCGGCGCCTTCGTGGTCGGTCAGCTGCGCCAGCAGGAAGTTGCGCTTGCCGTCGGGGAACTGGCCCTCGAGGGAGCAGTCGTGCGCGTGCGAGGAGCTGTACAGGACTCCGTCGTACGGCAGGACGAACTGCGTCGCACCGAGGCAGCGGTCGCGCCACTTCTCGTTGAAGTCGGTGGTGAGGCCGATGCGGCCGTCGAAGACGCCGCCGCCCGAGCCCTCGTTGCCGGTGTAGTAGCCGGTCTGGTCCGCCGCGATGTGCTTGACGACGGAGTTCGAGGGGATGTTGCCGTACGTCTTGGTGACGGCGCCGGTGGTGGCGTTCACGACGGCCAGCGCGTGGCTGTTCTTGCCGTTGACGGTGAAGAAGTCGCCGCCCAGCAGGACGTTGGCGCCGTCGTTGCTGATCTTGATGGCGCGGCCGGGCTCGTCGACGTTGGCGACGAAGGGCTTGAGCGCACCGGAGGTGGCGTCGACCGCGGCGAACCGCTCGCGGGTCTCGCCCTCGACGGTGCTGAAGTCGCCGGCCGCGTACAGGGTGTCGTCGGTGACGGCGAGCGCGCGCACGGTGGCCGGGAAGGCCGGGTGGAACGAGGCCTTGGGGGTGCAGGTCTCGATGTCGATGGCGGCGACGCTGGAGACCGGGGTGCCGTTGACGGCACCGAAGTACCCGGCCGCGTAAAGGGTCTTCTTGTCCTTCGAGACGGCCAGGGCGCGCACGGTCGCGCTGCCGTCGCCGGTGGTGAAGGAGAGCTTGCAGGAGCTCGGTGCGCCGGTCGCCGCGTCGAGCGCGACGAAGTTCACGGCTTCCTGCTCGGCGCCTGCCGCGCCGTCCGGCGGGCGGACCGCCGAGAAGGTGCCACCGGCGAAGACCGTGCCGTTGGCCTGGTCCATCGCCCAGACGATGCCGTTGGGCTGCCACGTCGGCAGTTCGTCGGCGGTGAAGGCCACCGGCTGGGTGATGGCCGAGGCCTCGGGCATCAGTACCAGGCCTATACCGGTGCCGGCACCGGCCAGTGACAGGACGAGGGCAGCAGTCAGCCCTCTGGATCTACGCATGAGCCCCCCAGGGCAATTGCCCGGTTTGAATGGCTTGAACTATCCGAACAGCCATATGTACTGGCGCAGACTAGGGCGCGCGCGCGGGCCCGGTCACCGCACTTGACCCATTGCATACCAACTTGGAATCAACGAGGTTCCGTACGGAGGGTGCGCTACGGACATATGGCAGGTTTGACCCGGTCACACCCGCATACAGCTGCGCGAATGACCGGGACACGGCGAATCGTAGGCGAAATATAAGGCCTCAGCGGTCAATGCGGACGCTCACGCCCGCCAGTTGGTCCTCGACCTGACGGACATCCGCGTCGACCATGATCTTGGCCAGTTCGGCCACCATGACCGTCGGCTTCCAGCCGAGCAGCTCGTGCGCCTTGGAGGCGTCACCGATCAGGGCGTCGACCTCGCTGGGGCGCTCGTACTTGGGGTCGTAGCGGACGTGCGCGTTCCAGTCGAGGCCGGCGTGGGCGAAGGAGGCCTCGACGAACTCGCGGACGGTGGCGGCGACGCCGGTGGCCACGACGTAGTCGGTGGCCTCGTCCTGCTGCAGCATCCGCCACATGGCGTCCACGTACTCCGGGGCGTAGCCCCAGTCGCGCACCGCGTCGAGGTTGCCGAGGTAGAGCTTCTCCTGGAGGCCCGCCTTGATCCGGGCGACCGCGCGAGTGATCTTGCGGGTCACGAAGGTCTCGCCGCGGCGCGGGGACTCGTGGTTGAAGAGGATCCCGTTGACGGCGAACATGCCGTACGCCTCGCGGTAGTTCACCGTCGTCCAGTACGCGAACACCTTCGCGGCCCCGTACGGGCTGCGCGGGTGGAAGGGGGTGCCCTCGTTCTGCGGCGGCGGGGTCGCGCCGTACATCTCGGAGGACGAGGCCTGGTAGATGCGGGTGTCCACGCCGCTGGCGCGGATCGCCTCCAGCAGGCGCAGCGCGCCCAGCCCGGTCACGTCACCGGTGTACAGGGGCGCGTCGAAGGAGACGCGGACGTGCGACTGCGCGCCGAGGTTGTAGACCTCGTCGGGGCGTATGTCGCGGAGCAGGTTCACCAGGGAGACGCCGTCGGAGAGGTCGGCGTGGTGCAGCACGAAGGAACGGTTCGCCGTCTGCGGGTCCTGGTAGATGTGGTCGATCCGCTCCGTGTTGAAACTGGAGGAGCGCCGCACGAGCCCGTGCACCGTGTAGCCCTTGGAGAGCAGGAGCTCTGCGAGGTACGAGCCGTCCTGCCCGGTGACGCCGGTGATCAGCGCGGTCTTGCCCATTGGGGTCCCCCTGGGGATCGTTGCGGTCTTGTTGTACTGAGGCTGCGGGGCCTCGTGGTGCTTGCGGTGCTGCACGGGGCTCGTTCGGGCCGGCCCGCCGGGCCCGGCCGCAGGGGGCTGGATGGGTACCGTACACGCCTCATCCGGAACCCTTTCCGCCGGATTCGGACCAACCCGTCGCCCTACGGGGGCGCAACCCCCACCGGGGCGCAAACGCCCGGAAACCCTGCCCGGCGGGCCGTCGGACCGCCTCGGCGACCGGGCGCGTCCGGGACCGCGGGGCGGTCCGGAGCCGCACCTTCCCCGGCGGCTCCCCTGTTCGGCCGCGGCGAGCGGACTGGCATCATCGGCGGTATGACAAGTTCGCCGCTCCTGCCCCCGAACGCCCGTGTCTTCGTCGCCGGCCACCGCGGCCTCGTCGGGTCCGCGGTCGTCCGCCGGCTCACCGCCGACGGCTACGAGGTGCTCACCCGCGGCCGCGCCGACCTCGATCTCCGCGACGCCGCGGCGACCGCGGCGTACCTGCGGGACGTCCGGCCCGACGCCGTCGTCCTGGCCGCCGCCAAGGTCGGCGGGATCATGGCCAACAGCACGTTCCCGGTGCAGTTCCTCGAGGACAACCTCAAGATCCAGCTCAGTGTCGTCGCCGGCGCCCACGAGGCGCGCGTCGGCCGGCTGCTCTTCCTCGGCTCCTCGTGCATCTACCCCAAGCTGGCGCCGCAGCCCATCAGCGAGGACGCCCTGCTGACCGGCCCGCTGGAGCCCACGAACGAGGCGTACGCCCTGGCGAAGATCGCCGGCATCGTCCAGGTCCAGTCGTACCGCAAGCAGTACGGGGCCTCGTACATCTCGGCCATGCCGACGAACCTCTACGGGCCGGGCGACAACTTCGACCTGGAGTCCTCGCACGTCCTGCCCGCCCTCATCCGCCGCTTCCACGAGGCCGCGGCCGAGGGCCGGGACGAGGTCACCCTGTGGGGATCGGGCACGCCCCGCCGGGAGTTCCTGCACGTCGACGACCTGGCTGGCGCCTGCGCGGTGCTGCTGCGCGAGTACGACGGCGCCGAGCCTGTCAACATCGGCTGCGGCGAGGACCTCACCATCAAGGCGCTCGCCGAGACGGTCGCCGAAGTGACCGGCTTCCGGGGCCGGCTCGCGTGGGACACCTCCAAGCCGGACGGCACCCCCCGCAAGCTGCTGGACGTGACCCGGCTGCGCGCGCTCGGCTGGAAGCCCGCCGTCCCGCTGCGCGACGGCATCGCCGCCACGTACGCGTGGTGGCGCGAGCAGAGCGGCGGGCCGGGCGGCGCGGCGGGCAACGGGCAGGGCTGATCTCAACGCTTCGGCCCTCAATACGCTCCGCGTCCGTCGACCACGGCGCGGAGCGTGCGGCCCATGACGTCGACGTCACTGGTGAACGACCAGTTGTCGACGTACTGCAGGTCCAGCTGGATCGTTTCGTCCCATGACAGGTCGGACCGGCCGCTGATCTGCCACAGCCCGGTCATCCCCGGCCGCACGGTGAGCCGGCGCAGCTCGACCTCGTCGTACTTCGCCACCTCCTCCGGCAGCGGAGGGCGCGGGCCGACCAGGGACATGTCCCCGGCCACCACGTTGATCAGCTGCGGCAGTTCGTCCATGGACGTGCGCCGCAGCAGCCGGCCGACCCGGGTCACCCGGGGGTCGCGGCGCATCTTGAACATCAGGCCGTCGTTCTCGTTGGCCCCGGACAGCTCGGCCTTCATCGCGTGGGCGTCCACGACCATCGTGCGGAACTTCCACATGACGAACGGGACCCCGTCCCGGCCGATGCGCAGCTGCCGGTAGAAGGCCGGACCGCGCGAGCCGAGCCGGATCGCCAGGACCATCCCGAGGAACGCCGGCGACAGCAGCACCAGTCCGAGCGCCGCGGCCACCCGGTCCATCACCGACTTCAGCAGGGTCTGTACGCCCCGGCTCACCGGCGGCGCCACCCGCAGTACGGTCAGGCCGCCCACGGACAGGGTCTCCAGCCGCTTGACGGAGACCTCCACCAGCCCGGGGAAGACCGCCAGTTCCAGTCCCGCGTCGTGCAGGGCCCAGGCGATCCGCCGCAGCCGGTCACCGGCGAGCCGTGTCCCGGGGGCGACGAGCACCAGGTCGGCCCGGTGGGCGGCGACGGCGTCGAGCACGGCGGCCGGGTCCCCGTTGGGGTGGGGCGCCATGGTGGATCCGAGCCGCGCGGCGACGGGCATCCCGCTGTCCAGCTCCCCCGGGCCGACCGGGACCACGCCGACGACCACGTACGGGTGGTCGGTGCGCGCGGCCAGGTGCCCGATGACGGACTCGGCGGCGGCGGGCTCGCCGACGACCAGGACCCGGCTCACGGCCTGGGCCTCGCGCCGGGCGCCGGAGAGGTGGCGGTAGGTCAGTTTGTGGCAGGCGACGGTGATGAGCAGAGCGGGCAGCAGGGCGCCGAGTGCGGCCAGCCGGGGGGTGTCCTCGCCGGTGACCACGCGGGCCACGGCGAGTACGCCGATCAGAATCAGCCAGTCGTGTACGACGGGCAGGACTCCCCTGGATTCTCCGAGCACGCGGCCCGCGTACCGCCGGCGCAGCAGCTGTACGCCGGTCCAGGCCAGGGCGGCGCCGAGGGCGCAGTAGCCGGGCCGGACCTGGTGCGCGGCCTCGAAGACCAGGCCGACGGGCACGCCGGCGCCGATCAGGTCCGCGGTGACCGCGGCCGGGAGGTACCAGCGCGCTTTGTCGCCGAGCCCCCGAACCGGCGCGGCCGACGCGAGCGCTCTCGCGGCCACTCTTTGCACAGGAATATGGACATGCCTCATGGGCCCCCCTGGCACGTTGTCTATGACAGCGGCGTCCGTCCGCGGCTTCCCCAGGCAGCGGACGACTGACGCACCGGGAAACAGTACGACAAACATACGTACGGCAAATCCCGTTCGCGGGAACCGGGCGGCTTGTTGCGCAAGCGTTAGCGACCGGTATCGCACATTCCGGATATTGCGCGCTTCCCTCCCACACGAAAGTGAATGCTCCGCATACCGGATACGTCTCTTCGGACAACGAACTGTTTCCGGCCAACATTTTGACGCGGCCCTGACATTGCAGCCGCCAAGTGGCACTCTTCGACCGTTCTGCGCACCAGCCCTGATCTGCCCGGAGGCCCACCCAGCCATCCGGAACCCCCCTTGCAGAAGGAGTCTGCGTTGAGTCCCACCCCCCAGCGGCGTGCCACCACGGCCGGCGCGCTTGTCGCCGCGGCCGCTCTCCTCGCCGTAGGCATCCAGACCGGCACCGCCACCGCCGACGCCACCGCGTCGCAGGCTGCTTCGGTCGCCCAGGCCAACCCGGGCGCGGCCAACCGCGCACTCAGCGCTTCGGAGCGTGCGACGCTCCTCGCCGAGGCGAACTCCACCACCGTGCAGGCGGCCAAGGCCCTCGGCCTCGCCGGCACCGAGAAGCTCATCGTCCGCGACGTGGTCAAGGACGCGGACGGCACCACCCACACCACCTACGAGCGCACCTACGACGGCATACCGGTGCTCGGCGGTGACCTGACCGTCCACGCGAAGGACGGCGCCACCAAGAGCGTCACCAAGGCCACGAACGCGGACATCAAGGTCGCGGACACCACCGCCACCGTCACCCCGGCCTCGGCCGAGGGCACCGCGCTCAAGTCCGCCAACGCGGCGGGTGCCAAGGACGCCACGGCCTCCAAGGGCGCCCGCAAGGTGATCTGGGCCGCCGAGGGCGCTCCGGTCCTCGCCTTCGAGACCGTCGTCGGCGGGCTCCAGCACGACGGCACCCCGAGCGAACTGCACGTGGTCACCAACGCCAAGACCGGCGCGAAGATCACCGAGTGGCAGGCGATCGAGACCGGCATCGGCAACACCATGTACAGCGGTCAGGTCACCCTCGGCACCTCGCAGTCGGGCAGCAACTACACGCTGACCGACGCCGTCCGCGGCAGCCACAAGACCTACGACCTCAACGGGGGCACGGGCAGCGGCACCGGCACCCTGTTCTCCAGCACCAGCGACACCTGGGGCAACGGCCTCGCCTCGAACCGGGCGACCGCCGGCGCCGACGCGCACTACGGCGCCCAGCTGACGTGGGACTACTACAAGAACGTGCACGGCCGCAACGGCCTGCGCAACGACGGCGTGGCGCCGTACAGCCGGGTCCACTACGGCAACGCGTACGTCAACGCGTTCTGGAGCGACTCCTGCTTCTGCATGACCTACGGCGACGGCATCAGCAACACGCACCCGCTGACCTCGATCGACGTGGCCGCGCACGAGATGACCCACGGTCTGACCTCGGTCACCGGCAACATGACCTACTCCGGTGAGCCCGGCGGCCTGAACGAGGCGACCTCCGACATCATGGCGGCGGCCGTCGAGTTCAACGCCAACAACGCCAACGACGTCGGCGACTACCTCGTCGGCGAGAAGATCGACATCAACGGCGACGGCACCCCGCTGCGCTACATGGACAAGCCGAGCAAGGACGGCGGCTCCAAGGACGCGTGGTACTCGGGCCTCGGCGGCATCGACGTCCACTACTCCTCGGGCCCGGCCAACCACTGGTACTACCTGGCCTCCGAGGGCTCGGGCGCCAAGGTCATCAACGGCGTGAGCTACAACTCGCCCACGTCCGACGGCCTCCCGGTCACCGCGATCGGCCGCGAGGCCGCCTCGAAGATCTGGTTCCGCGCGCTGACGGTCGGCTACTTCAAGTCGAACACCAACTACGCGGCCGCCCGTACGGCGACCCTGCAGGCGGCGGCCGACCTGTACGGCTCCGGCTCGGCCACGTACAACAACGTGGCCCACGCCTGGGCGGCCATCGCCGTCGGATCGCGCCCCGCGCCCAGCGGCGTCTCGGTCACCGCGATCCCGAACCAGACCACCCAGATCAACACCGCGGTGAGCCTGCAGGTCCAGGCCACCAGCACCAATCCGGGTGCGCTCAGCTACGCGGCGACCGGCCTGCCGGCCGGCCTGTCGATCAACGCCTCCACCGGCCTGATCTCGGGTACGGCCACCACCGCGGCCACGTCCAACGTGACCGTCACGGTGACCGACTCGGCGAGCAAGACCGGGACGACGTCCTTCACCTGGACGGTCGGCACCGCCCAGCAGAACGTCTTCGAGAACACCGCGGACTACACGATCAACGACAACGCCACGGTCGAGTCGCCGATCACCGTGACCCGCTCCGGCAACGCGCCGAGCACCCTCAAGGTGGACGTCAACATCCTCCACACCTACGTCGGTGACCTGAAGGTCGACCTCGTCGCCCCCGACGGCACCCTCTACAACCTGCGCAACCGCTCCGGCGGCAGCGCGGACAACATCATCCAGAGCTTCACCGTGGACGCCTCCTCCGAGGTCGCCAACGGCGTCTGGAAGCTGCGCGTCGCGGACCTCGCGTCCGCCGACGTCGGCAAGATCGACAGCTGGAAGCTCACCTTCTGATCCCCACCGGGACGGATTGAGCCACGGCGCTCACCGCTAGATCACGGGGCCGCCCGGGAGGAAACCTCCCCGGGCGGCCCTGTTCCATTGACCCCCGGCCGCGCGGGCGGGGGACACGCGGAGGCCCGGCCCCCCGGGGGGCCGGGCCTTGTCCGCGGTCGGTCCTGGATCAGCCGATGGAGCGGAAGACGGAGTCGAAGAGGTCCCTCGCCCGCTCGTTGCCCTGCGCCACGGCCGAGCGGCCGCTGTGGCTGCGGTCCTCGTCGTCACGGCGGTCGTCGTCACGGCGGTCGTCGTCACGTCCGTCGTGGCGGCCGTGGTGGTGCTCGTCGGTCGGCTTGAAGAGGACCGAGCGGACCTCCAGGTCGTGCGCGCTCTCGCCCGGCTCCAGCACTTCCTCGGCCTGGCCGCCGCAGCTGCGGTTCTCGAAGAGCACGGCCAGGGACTCCGTCTCGTTGTGCACCGCGAAGGCCGGGTGGTTGCGCGAAGCGTGGGTCAGTTGGTAGCAGGTGTCGTTGTCGGCCGGCTCGAGCCGGCCGTGCCGCGTGTCATCGCCGTCGTTGTACCGGTAGAGCAGCTCGCCCAGGCCGTCGCGGTCGTCGTGGTCGTTGGCCAGCGACTGGCCGGCGGTGGGCAGGACGAGCGCGAGGGCCGCGAGGAGCGCCGCGGCGGTGGTGCGAAGACGCATGGGGGAGTCCGTTTCTCGGGTTTCTCGGGTTTCGCGGATGCCGGGTCCGGTGACATCCGCGAGGCAGCGTAGGAGCCGACCGAATGCAGAAACGATTCGACTCCGCAGCCCGTTCGAAGGTTCACCCTCACGGTCCCCTCGGGGCGGCCGTGACCGGTCGAGCGGACCGGGACGCTGGTGGAGGACGGGCGGCCGGCGCACCCGCCGCCCGTCCTCTGAGCCCCGCGGGCCCGCGGAGAACCCCGCGGACCGGCGGGCCCGTTCCTCGGCCCCCGCCGGCCCCTACCGCAGGAGTACGCCGCCTCCGGCGTCCGTGTCGGCCGGCCCGGCGACCAGGCCCAGTTCGGCCGGGGTCGCCAGCAGCGGGTGCGCGGGCAGGATCCGTACGGTGTACCCGAAGGGCCCCGTACGGTCGAGGGCGAGCGGGCCCTCGTACAGCCAGCGGCCCTCCAGGTCCGGCCCGCCGGCGGGTTTGAGCGGGAAGGTCCGCCCGCCCTGGATCACGTCCTGGGCGTCGACCCGGCCCGCGACCGCCTGCACCTCCACGTCCTCGGGGGCGAGGGCGTCGAGCGAGACCTGCACGCGCAGGGTGAGGGTGGCGCCGAGTTCGGCGGTGCCGCCCACGGGACCCGCGGCCAGCGCCTCGACGTGCTCGACGGCGATCTGCGGCCAGGCCGCCCGGACCCGCCCCTTCCACCAGGCGAGGTCCCGCGCCGCTTCCGGGGTCAAGGTGCGGTGGGCGAGCGCGGCCGGCGCGTAGAGCCGCTCCACGTACTCGCGCACCATCCGTCCCGCCAGCACCTTGGGTCCCAGCGAGACGAGGGTGCGCCGGACCATCTCGATCCACCGCACCGGCAGCCCGCCGGCCCCGGCCCGGTCGTAGAACCGGGGTGCGACCCGGCCCTCGATCAGGTCGTAGAGGGCGCCCGCCTCCAGGTCGTCGCGCCGGTCCTCGTCCGAACCGAGGCCGTCGGCGGTGGGGATGGCCCAGCCGAAGTCCGGCTCGAACCACTCGTCCCACCAGCCGTCCAGGACGGACAGGTTCAGGCAGCCGTTGAGCGCCGCCTTCATCCCGCTCGTCCCGCACGCCTCCAGGGGGCGGAGCGGGTTGTTGAGCCAGACGTCGCAGCCCGGGTAGAGCTTCTGCGCCATGGCCATGCCGTAGTCGGGCAGGAACACGATCCGGTGGCGCACGCGCGGGTCGTCCGCGAAGCGCACCAGCTCCTGCACGAGCCGCTTGCCACCGTCGTCGGCCGGGTGCGCCTTGCCCGCGACCACGATCTGCACGGGCCGGTCCGGGTCCAGGAGGAGCCTGCGCAGCCGCTCGGGGTCGCGCAGCATCAGCGTGAGCCGCTTGTAGGAGGGGACGCGCCGCGCGAACCCGATCGTCAGCACGTCGGGGTCGAGTACGGAGTCCACCCAGGCCAGCTCGGCGGCCGCGGCCCCGCGCTGGCGCCACGAGGCGCGCAGCCGGTCCCGCACCTCCTGCACCAGCTGTTCGCGCAGGACCCGGCGCAGGTCCCAGACGTCCTGGTCGGGGATGTCGGCGACGGCGTCCCAGCGCTGCGAGCCGCCGACGGACAGCGCGTCCTCGGTCCGCCCCGCGCCGATCTGGCGCGCGCCGAGCTCGACGACCTCGGGAGCCACCCAGGTCGGTGCGTGGACCCCGTTGGTGACGGAGGTGATGGGCACGTCGGCGGGATCGAATCCCGGCCACAGCCCGGCGAACATCTCCCGGCTGACGGCGCCGTGCAGGGTGGAGACGCCGTTGGCCCGCTGGGCGAGGCGCAGCCCCATGACGGCCATGTTGAACACCCCGGGGTCGCCGCCGGGGTAGGTCTCGGCGCCGAGTTCCAGGATCCGGTCGACGGGTACCCCGTCCAGTTCTCCGCCGTCCGCGAAGTGGCGGGCGACCAGGGCCCGGTCGAAGCGGTCGATGCCGGCGGGGACGGGGGTGTGCGTGGTGAAGACGGTTCCGGCGCGCACGGCTTCCACCGCGGCGTCGAAGCCGAGTCCCTGCCGGCCCTCCAGTTCCCTTATGCGCTCCAGACCCAGGAACCCCGCGTGTCCCTCGTTCGTGTGGAACACCTCGGGGTCGGGATGACCGGTGATCCGGCAGTAGGCCCTGACGGCCCGCACCCCGCCGATCCCGAGCAGCATCTCCTGGAGCAGCCGGTGGTCGCTGCCGCCGCCGTAGAGCCGGTCGGTCACCTCGCGGGCGACGGCGTCGTTGTCCTCGACGTCGGAGTCGAGCAGCAGCAGCGGCACGCGTCCGACGAGGGCCTGCCAGACGTGGGCGTGCAGGGCCCGCCCGCCGGGCAGGGTCAGGGACACCCGGGCCGGTGTCCCGTCCTCCTCCCGGACCAGTGCGACGGGCAGTTCGTTGGGGTCGAGGACCGGATAGTGCTCCTGCTGCCAGCCGTCCCGGGACAGGGACTGGCGGAAGTACCCGTGCCGGTAGAGGAGTCCGACGCCGATGAGGGGTACGCCGAGATCGCTGGCGGCCTTGAGGTGGTCCCCGGCGAGGATCCCGAGCCCGCCGGAGTACTGGGGCAGGGCGGCGGTGATCCCGAACTCGGGCGAGAAGTAGGCGATGCCGGCGGGCAGGTCCGCGGCGGCCTCGTGACTCTGGTACCACCTCCCGCCGTGGACGTAGTCATCGAGGTCGGCGGCCGCGACGGCGAGCCGGCGCAGGAAGCGCCGGTCCGAGGCGAGCTCGGCGATCCGCGCCGCGGACACGGCGCCGAGCAGCCGGACGGGATCCCTGCCGGCGGCCTGCCAGCCCTCGGGATCGACGGATTGGAAGAGGTCACGGGTCTCCGCGTGCCATGACCAGCGCAGGTTGCGCGCGAGGTCGGCGAGCGGGGAGAGGGTCTCGGGGAGGACGGGGCGTACGGTGAATCGACGGATAGCCTTCACGCGTTCCACCTTCGCAGGGGATGCCGGATCGAAGCGGCCGCACCACGCTGTGCACCGCGAGCGTCACCCCGGGAAGGCTAGCGCCGCCCCCTCCCCCCGGCCACGGCGTCTCTACCGCCGCTCCACCACGGGTCGCGCGCCGGGCCGTGGACATCCGGTAGTCGTCGCCGAGTTGACGGAGCATCGGCGGATATCGGGCGGGGCCTTGGGGGTATGCGAGCGACTACGTACGAGTAGTTAACCGAACACGCGGATTGGTCCGGGCCGGAGTGGGAAGGCCTCACCGGGTACGCGCACGGCAAACCCTCCCCCGACCTTCTCCCGCCACCCGAGTGAACGCGGACAGGAGCGGCCATGCCCGCAGCCCAGCCGTCTTCCGAGCGGCTAGAAACAGAGCGAACAGAGCGTGCACTACCAGTCGCCTTGCCGGCTGGCCTGTTGTCACCGAGCCCTGCGAACTGCCCCCAGGTGATCCCATCATGATCGGTCGCATTCCCGTGCTGGACGTCCGCCCCGCCGTCGATTGCGGCGTCAGACCCGCCAAGGCGGTCGTGGACGAGGTCTTCGAGATTTCCGCCACCGTGTTCCGCGAGGGGCACGACGCCGTGGCGGCACACGTCGTCCTGCGAGATCCGAGCGGGCGGCTGCGGCCCCCCGTACCGCTGTCCGAGCTCGCCCCCGGCACCGACCGGTGGGGAGCCCGGGTGTCCGCCGAGGTCGAGGGGAGGTGGACGTACACCGTCGAGGCGTGGAGCGACCCGGTGGCCACCTGGCGGGCCCACGCGGCGATCAAGATCCCCGCCGGGATCGACACGGGCCTGACGCTCCTGGAGGGGGCCGAGCTGTACGAGCGGGCCTCCGCGAAGATTCCCAAGCGGGACGGCCGCGAGCGCGTGCTGGCCGCCGTCGACGTGATGCGCGACGAGGACCGCGAGGTCGCCGTGCGGTACGCGGCCGCCCTCGATCCGCAGGTCGCGGCGACGCTGGCGAAGCGCCCGTTCCGGGAGCTGGTCAGCGCCTCCAAGCCGCTGCCGCTGCTGATCGAGCGCAAGCGGGCGCTCTTCGGCTCCTGGTACGAGATGTTCCCCCGGTCGGAGGGGGCCGTGCTGGAGCCCGGCGAGGCTCCCGTCAGCGGAACGTTCCGGACGGCCGCCGAGCGCCTGCCGGCGATCGCCGCGATGGGTTTCGACGTGGTCTACCTGCCGCCGGTCCACCCCATCGGGAGCACCTTCCGCAAGGGTCCGAACAACACGCTGTCCGCCGGGAGTTGGGATCCCGGTGTGCCGTGGGCCATCGGTTCCACGGAGGGCGGGCACGACGCCGTCCACCCGGAGCTCGGCACCATCGAGGACTTCGACGCCTTCGTGGCCAAGGCGCGCGAGCTGCGCGTCGAGGTGGCGCTCGACTTCGCCCTGCAGTGCTCCCCGGACCACCCGTGGGTGGAGAAGCACCCGGAGTGGTTCCGCCACCGGGCCGACGGGACGATCGCGTACGCGGAGAACCCGCCGAAGAAGTACCAGGACATCTTCCCGATCCACTTCGACACCGACATGGCCGGCATCGTCGAGGAGACCGTGCGGATCCTGCGGCACTGGATGGACCACGGGGTCCGCATCTTCCGGGTCGACAATCCGCACACCAAGCCGGTGGTCTTCTGGCAGAAGGTGATCGCGGACATCAACAAGTCCGACCCGGACGTGATCTTCCTGGCCGAGGCCTTCACCCGCCCCGCGATGATGCGGGCCCTCGCCTCCATCGGCTTCCAGCAGTCCTACACGTACTTCACCTGGCGCAACACCAAGGCCGAGCTCACCGAGTACGTGACCGAGCTCGCGGACACCCGCTCCGCCTCCGTCATGCGGCCGAATTTCTTCGTCAACACCCCCGACATCCTGCCCGCGTACCTTCAGCACGGCGGCCGCCCCGCCTTCGAGGTGCGCGCGGTCCTCGCCGCCACCCTCTCCCCCACCTGGGGGATCTACGCCGGTTACGAACTGTGCGAGAACGCCGCCGTCGAGGAGGGCAGCGAGGAGTACCTGAACTCCGAGAAGTACGAGCTGCGACCGCGCGACTGGGCCGCCGCCGACCGCGAGGGCCGCACGATCGCCCCGCTGATCACCGCACTGAACCGGATCCGCCGCCGCAACCCCGCGCTCCAGCAGCTGCGCGACATCCATTTCCACCCGACCGACAACGAACACGTGATCGCCTATTCGAAGCACGCCGGACCCAATTCCGTACTGGTGGTCGTCAACCTCGATCCGCACCACACCCAGGAGGCGACGGTCTCGTTGGACATGCCGGTACTCGGCCTCGACTGGCACGGGTCCCTCGCGGTGCGCGACGAGCTCACCGGCGAGACCTATCACTGGGGCAGGGCGAACTACGTGCGCCTAGAGCCGGGCCGGACGCCCGCGCACGTGTTGGCAGCTCTGCGACCGTCCCCGCCCACCGGAGGGTCACCCACCACATGATGATCAACGATCCCGTCCACGACACCTTCGAGGACACCCCCGCCAAGGACCGCGATCCCGACTGGTTCAAGCGGGCGGTCTTCTACGAGGTCCTCGTCCGCTCCTTCCACGACAGCAACGGCGACGGCGTGGGTGACCTCCAAGGGCTCACCGCCAAACTGGACTACCTCCAGTGGCTCGGCGTCGACTGCCTCTGGCTCCCGCCGTTCTTCGCCTCGCCCCTGCGCGACGGGGGCTACGACGTCTCCGACTACACCTCCGTACTTCCAGAGTTCGGCGACCTCGCCGACTTCGTGGAGTTCGTGGACGCGGCGCACACCCGCGGCATGCGGGTGATCATCGACTTCGTCATGAACCACACGAGCGACCAGCACGAGTGGTTCCAGCAGTCCCGCAAGGACCCCGAGGGGCCCTACGGCGACTACTACATGTGGGCCGACAACGACAAGCAGTACCAGGACGCCCGCATCATCTTCGTCGACACCGAGACCTCGAACTGGACGTACGACCCCCTGCGCAAGCAGTACTACTGGCACCGCTTCTTCTCCCACCAGCCGGACCTCAACTACGAGAACCCGGCCGTCGTCGAGGAGATCGTGTCCGCCCTGCGCTTCTGGCTCGACCTCGGCATCGACGGCTTCCGCCTCGACGCCGTGCCCTACCTGTACGCGGAGGAGGGCACCAACTGCGAGAACCTGCCGCGCACCCACGCCCTCCTCAAGCGGGTCCGCGCCGAGATCGACGCGCACTACCCGGACACCGTGCTGCTCGCCGAGGCCAACCAGTGGCCCGAGGACGTCGTCGACTACTTCGGGGACTTCGCCAAGGGCGGGGACGAATGCCACATGGCCTTCCACTTCCCCGTCATGCCGCGCATCTTCATGGCCGTACGCAGGGAGTCCCGCTACCCGGTCTCGGAAATCCTGGCCAAGACCCCGGCGATCCCGGACCGCTGCCAGTGGGGCATCTTCCTGCGCAACCACGACGAGCTCACCCTCGAGATGGTCACGGACGAAGAGCGCGACTACATGTACGCCGAGTACGCCAAGGACCCGCGCATGCGGGCCAACATCGGCATCAGACGCCGGCTCGCCCCGCTACTGGACAACGACCGCAACCAGATGGAGCTGTTCACGGCGCTGCTGCTGTCGCTGCCGGGGTCGCCCGTCCTGTACTACGGCGACGAGATCGGCATGGGCGACAACATCTGGCTCGGCGACCGCGACGGCGTGCGCACGCCGATGCAGTGGACCCCCGACCGCAACGCCGGTTTCTCCTCGTGCGATCCGGGCAGGCTGAACCTGCCGGTCATCATGGACCCGGTCCACGGGTACCAGGTCACCAATGTCGAGGCGGCCATGGCATCGCCCTCGTCGTTGCTGCACTGGACCCGCCGGCTGATCGAAGTACGCAAGGCGAACCCGGCATTCGGGCTCGGCTCCTACACGGAACTGCCCTCGACCAACCCGGCGGTGCTCGCGTTCCTGCGCGTGTTCGGGGACGACCTGGTGCTGTGCGTGCACAACTTCTCGCGCTTCGCGCAGCCCACCGAGCTCGATCTTCGGTCGTTCAACGGGTGGGTCCCGGTCGAGCTGACGGGTGACGTGCGCTTCCCGCCGATCGGCGAGTGGCCGTACCTGCTGACCCTGGCGGGACACGGCTTCTACTGGTTCCGCCTGCACACCGAGTAGAGACCGCACCCGGGGGCGGGCGCGGCGAATGGGTCAACCGCCCGCCCCTGTAAGGACCCATCTGACCCGACACTCGCACACACCGGACAAGCAACTACCGCGATCCGGGACAATCTGCGCATTCTTTGACGGCCCGGGGAAGGGACGCGACGCCATGTCGGAGGCTGCATCCGCCCGGGATTGGCTCACCGCCGACCGGGCCGCCGGGCTCGGTCCACTGGAGCCGATGCTGAGGGCCTGGCTGCCCGCACAGCGCTGGTTCGCGGGCAAGAGCCGTGAGATCGGACGGCTGAGAACGGTCTCGGCGGCCGAACTGCTGCCGCCCGGGTCCACGCCCGGACTGCTCCACCTGCTCCTGGACGTGGACGGCGACTGCTACCAGCTGCTGCTCGGGATCCGCCCGAGCCCGCTGCCGCCCGCACTCGCGCCCGCGCTGATCGGCCGCGCCGAGCAGGGCCCGTACGCCGGCCAGTCGGTCTACGAGGGCCTGGGCGACCCCCGGCTCGCCTCGCTGCTGCTGGAGCGGCTGCGCTCCCCCGGGACGCTCGGCCCGCTCCGCTTCGACCGGGACCCGGCCGTGGTGATCCCCCGGGCCGCGGCGCCCCGGCCACTGTCCGGGGAGCAGACCAACTCCTCGATGATCTACGGGGATTCGTACATCCTGAAGGTGTTCAGACGGGTCGGGCCCGGGGTCAATCCGGACCTGGAGCTGCCCAGGGCCCTGGCCGCCGCCGGCTGCGCCCGCGTCCCCGCGCCGGTCGCCTGGTACGAGGCCGAGCTGCCCGGATCCGAACCGCTGACCCTGGGCGTCCTGCAGCCCTACCTGCGCGGCTCCGACGACGGCTGGCAGCTCGCCCTGCACCGGCTGCGCACCGGAGCCGACTTCACCGCCGAGGCACACGCGCTGGGCCGGGCCACCGCCGAGGTGCACAGCGCGCTGGCGGCCGCCCTGCCCACCCTGGCGCTGGGCCCGGAGCAGACGGCCCGGCTGGCCGCCGGGATGACGGCGCGGCTCGCCGCCACCGCCCGCGAGGTGCCCGCACTGCGGCCCTACGAGGCGGGCCTGCGCGGAGCCTTCGACGCGCTGGCCGTCTCCCGCGGGGCCGGGGTGCCCGCCCAGCGGATCCACGGCGACCTGCACCTGGGGCAGACCCTGCGCACGGCGGACGGCAGTTGGGCGCTCATCGACTTCGAGGGCGAGCCGGCCCGGCCGCTGGCCGACCGCCGCCGTCCGGAGCCGGCCGTCCGCGACATCGCCGGAATGCTGCGCTCCTTCGACTACGCCGCCCGCTCGCACCGGCCGTTCGCCCCCGCCTGGGCGGACGCCTGCCGGGCCGCCTTCTGCGAGGGCTACGCCCGCACCACGGGGCGGGACCCGCGCGAGGACCCCGTACTCCTGCGCGCCTACGAGACCGACAAGGCGGTGTACGAGGCCCGCTACGAGTCGCGGCACCGCCCCGACTGGCTGCACGTGCCGATGGCGGCGATCCGGCGGCTGTCCGAGCCGCAGCGCCCGTCCGTACACCGCACCCAGTCCCCCGTCCCCGGCTCCACCACTCCCCACCCGAAGCCCCCGAGGAGGCCGCTCGCGTGAGCGCCGCACGACAGCCGTCACCGACCGTCCGCGACGAAGCCGCCGTCACCGCCACCGACCCCGACCCCGGCCCTGGCCCCGACTCCGGCCCCGGCCCCGCCCCTGAAACGCAGGCGAAGAAGCCCCGGCCGCCGCGGGCCCGCCGGGCCGCGCCGGCGCGCGGGGTCCGGCCGGCGCCCGAGCTCGGCGCCGAGGAACGGGCCCGGCTGCTGGAGGGCCGCCACCACGACCCGCACGCGGTGCTCGGCGCCCACACCCGGCGGGGCGGGGTCGTCTTCCGGATGCTGCGCCCCTACGCGAAGGCGGTCACCATCCTCGCCAAGGGGCTGCGGGCCGAGCTCTTCGACGAGGGCGACGGCCTGTTCTCCGGGCTGCTGCCGCTGACCGGGGTGCCCGACTACCGGCTGCTGGTCACGTACGACAGCGACGAGGTGGAGGTCCACGACCCCTACCGCTTCCTGCCGGCGCTCGGCGAGCTCGACCTGCACCTGATCGGCGAGGGCCGCCATGAGGAGCTGTGGACGGCGCTCGGCGCGCAGCCGATGGAGCACCAGGGCGTGGCCGGCACCCGGTTCACGGTGTGGGCTCCGAACGCCCAGGGGGTGCGGGTCACCGGCGACTTCACGTACTGGGACCCGGTCGCCCACCCGATGCGCTCGCTCGGCTCGACCGGCGTGTGGGAGCTGTTCCTGCCGGGCATCGGCGAAGGGGCGCTGTACAAGTACGACATCACGCGCCCGGACGGCTCGCACACCGTGCGCGCCGACCCGATGGCCCGGCACACGGAGGTCCCGCCGGCCACCGCCTCGGTGGTGACGGCCTCCCGGTACGTGTGGCGGGACGAGGAGTGGATGGCCGCGCGGGGAACCGTTCCGCCGCACCAGGCGCCCTTCTCCGTGTACGAGCTGCACCTGGCGTCCTGGCGGCCCGGCCTGTCCTACCGGCAGCTGGCCGAGCATCTGCCCGCCTACGTCACGGAGCTCGGCTTCACGCACGTGGAGCTGATGCCGGTCGCCGAGCACCCCTTCGGCGGCTCGTGGGGCTACCAGGTCACCGGCTTCTACGCGCCGACCTCGCGGATGGGCGGCCCGGACGACTTCCGCTTCCTGGTGGACGCGCTGCACCGGGCCGGGATCGGCGTGATCGTCGACTGGGTGCCGGCGCACTTCCCGCGCGACGACTGGGCGCTCGCCGAGTTCGACGGACGGCCGCTGTACGAGCACCACGACCCGCAGCGGGCCGCCCACCCGGACTGGGGGACGCTGGAGTTCGACTACGGGCGCCGGGAGGTCAGGAACTTCCTCGTGGCCAACGCGGTGTTCTGGTGCCAGGAGTTCCACATCGACGGGCTGCGCGTGGACGCGGTGGCCTCCATGCTCTACCTCGACTACTCGCGCGGCGAGGGCGAGTGGACGCCGAACGAGCACGGCGGGCGGGAGAACCTGGACGCGGTGGCGTTCCTCCAGGAGATGAACGCGACCGTCTACCGGCGCTGTCCGGGCGTGGTGACGATCGCCGAGGAGTCCACGGCGTGGCCGGGCGTCACCCAGCCCACGGACGGCGGCGGGCTCGGCTTCGGCCTGAAGTGGAACATGGGCTGGATGCACGACACGCTGCGCTACGTCTCGAAGGATTCGGTGCACCGCAAGTACCACCACCACGACATGACCTTCGGGATGATCTACGCGTTCAGCGAGAACTACGTGCTGCCGATCTCGCACGACGAGGTGGTGCACGGCAAGGGTTCGCTGGTGTCGAAGATGCCCGGTGACTGGTGGCAGCAGCGGGCCGCGCACCGGGCGTACCTGGGTTTCATGTGGGCCCATCCCGGCAAGCAACTGCTCTTCATGGGACAGGAGTTCGCGCAGGGATCGGAATGGATCGAGAGCCAAGGGCCGGACTGGTGGCTGCTGGACTCCTCCTACTCGGCCGCCGGCGACCACCTCGGCGTACGCAGCCTCGTGGGCGACCTGAACCACACCTACCGGGCGGCGCCCGCCCTGTGGGAGCGGGACACCGTGCCGGAGGGCTTCGCGTGGGTGGAGGCAGACGCGGCGGAGGACAACGTCTTCGCCTTCCTGCGGTTCGCGGGGGACGGCTCGCCGCTGCTGTGCGTCTCGAACTTCTCGCCGGTGGTCCGGCACGGGTACCGGCTCGGGGTCCCGCAGGAGTTCCCGCTGTGGCAGGAGGTGCTCAACACCGACCGGGAGGCCTACGGCGGCAGCGGCGTGCACCACGCACGGCCGCTGCGGCCCGAGCCGGTGCCCGCGCAGGGGCGGGCGGCGAGCCTTCGCCTGACGCTGCCGCCGCTGGCGACGCTCTGGCTCAGGCCGACGGCGCGGTCGTAGCGGCGGCCGGCAGCACGTCCTCCAGCTCCTGGAGGAGCCTGCGCTTGGCGCGGGCCCCGACCAGCTGGCGGACGGGCTCGCCGTCACGGAAGACGAGCAGGGTCGGCATGGACAGCACCCCGTACCGCGTGAGGGTCGTGGGGTTGCTGTCCGCGTCGATCTGGACGACCTTGAGCCGGTCGGCCTCCTCGGCCGCGATCGCGGACAGTACGGGCGCGAGCTGGCGGCAGGGTCCGCACCAGTCGGCGGTGAACTCCACCAGGACGGGCCGGCCGCGCTCGGCCAGCACCTCCGCCTCGAAGTCCGCGTCGGTCACTTCGGCCACTCCGTGAGCCTTCATCGTTCTTTCCCCTCTCGTCTCGACCGGTTCAGCCGGTCAGTTCGCATCTGGGCCGGGCGACAGCCGCGGCTCCCGCCGCTTCGGCTTCCACTTCTGCTTCCGCTTCCGCTTCCGCTTCGACGTCCGCTTCGGCTTCGGCTTCCGCTTCGGCGAGCTGGCCCGCCAGCTGGTCGCGTACGCCCGCGAGCCGGCCGATCAGGCCGTCCAGCTCGACGAGCTTGCGCCGGTAGACGGCCAGCGAGGCCGGGCAGGAGTCGCCGGCCGGATGTCCGGCCCGCAGGCACTCCACGAACGGGCGCGTCTCCTCCAGGTCGAAGCCGAAGTCCTGGAGCGTGCGGATCTCGCGCAGGAGCCGCAGGTCTTCCTCGCCGTAGGAGCGGTATCCGTTGCCGTCGCGCCGCGCGGGCAACAGCCCGCGCGACTCGTAGTACCGGAGCGTCCGCGTGCTGGTGCCCGCCCGCTCGGCCAGTTCGCCGATTCGCATGGCCCGACCGTAATCCTTGACGCCGACGTCAAGGCAAGAGGAGGCCCCCGCCACCCCCGTGGACGGGGGGCCTCCCTCATGGAGCACGCATCGGCCGGGTGGCCGGTTCAGGACGGTGAAACGGTGTGAGGGGGATCATGCACGGGGGTATCGCGGGGGGCGGCCGGAAACGTACGCTGGGAAATGGATCACGGCTCGATCCGATTACCGGACAGTCGCAGAGAAAACGGACCAAAGCCCTTAACTTCATAGGACGTTCCTACGAGTTATGGGCTTGTTTGTTTGGTCTGTAGTCGCCACACCTCGGCCACTCCTACGGTGTGGCGTGTGCACTCCAGCCCACCTTTCAATGCCCCCGCCGCGCGTCGTCTCCGCGCGGCCCTGGGCATGGCTCCCGGTCATGTCGCCTATGGCCTGCGCGCCCAGTACGGACTGCTCGTCACGCCCGAGACCGTGATGGCTTGGGAGCGTGGCGAGATCTCGCCCGACTCCGCCGAGCTCACGGCCCTCGCGGGCGTGCTCTGGTGCTCCCCCGGCGAACTGCTCGCCGAGCCGGTCACCCTGCGCGAGCACCGGATCGCCAGGGGGCTGGCCGCGGAGGACCTGGCCCGGCGACTCGGCCTGGAGACCAACTCGTACCAGAAGATGGAGGACACCGGCCGCTGGAAGGGCAACGAGCGCCAGTCCGCCGCCCTGGCGACGGTGCTCGGGCTGACCCTGGCCCAGTTCGTGACGGCGACCGGCAAGAACGACGAGCTCGCCGACCTGCTGCGCAGCGCGGCGACCACGCGGTGGCAGGCGTACGTGAAACCGCTGTCCAAGCTGCTGCCGGTGCCGAAGGCCCACCTGGAGCAGGTGCTGGAGCGGCTGCACGCCGACTACCAGTCCAAGATGGTGGCCACCCTCAGCTGGGGCGGCGGGGTGGGCGAGGCCGGGACCGGGGACGCCGGCCGCGAGTTCCTCGCCGACATCGTGGAGCACTTCTGGTACTTCGCGGGCGGTGCGGCGTAGGACACACCGCGAGGCCGGCCCCGGGCGGCCGGTCCGCGGGCATTCGGACCGGTCCGCCGGTGTGCGCGGGGGCCGGTCCGGACCTAGAAGACCGACTCGGCCTCGTACATGCGGTTCTCGGGGACGGTCTTCAGCTCGGTGATGGCCTCGGCCAGCGGGGCCATGACGATGTCGGTGCCGCGCAGGGCCGTCATGTTGCCGAAGTCCCCGCGGTGGACGGCCTCGACGGCGTGCCAGCCGAAGCGGGTCGCGAGGACGCGGTCGTAGGCGGTGGGGGTGCCGCCGCGCTGGACGTGGCCGAGGATGACCGGGCGGGCCTCCTTGCCCAGGCGCCGCTCCAGCTCGACGGCGAGGCGGTTGCCGATGCCGGCGAAGCGCTCGTGGCCGTACTGGTCGATCGCGCCCTTCTCGTACGGCATGGAGCCCTCGCCCGGGTGCGCGCCTTCGGCGACGCAGACGACGGCGAACTTCTTGCCGCGGGCGAATCGTTCTTCCACCATCTTGACCAGGGCGTCCACCTCGAAGGGGCGCTCCGGCAGGCAGATCCCGTGGGCGCCGCCGGCCATGCCCGACTCCAGGGCGATCCAGCCCGCGTGACGGCCCATGACCTCGACGACCATGACGCGCTGGTGCGACTCGGCGGTGGTCTTGAGGCGGTCGATGGCCTCGGTGGCGACCATGACGGCGGTGTCGAAGCCGAAGGTGCGGTCGGTGGAGGAGATGTCGTTGTCGATGGTCTTCGGCACGCCGACGACGGGCATGCCCGCGTCCGACAGCATCCGGGCGGCCGTCAGGGTGCCCTCGCCGCCGATCGGGATCAGGGCGTCGATGCCGTAGCGCTTCGACAGTTCGGTGGCGTTCTCGGCCGCTTCGTGGAGGCGCGCGCGCTCCATCCGGGCTGAACCGAGAATCGTGCCGCCGCGCGCGAGAATGCCGCTGACGGCATTGATGTCGAGGGGACGGAAGTTTCCGTCCAGGAGGCCCTTGAAGCCGTCTTCGAAACCGATGACCTCGTCCCCGTGCCCGACCACGGCACGGTGTACGACCGACCGGATGACAGCGTTCAGGCCCGGGCAGTCGCCGCCTGCGGTGAGAACTCCGATACGCATCGTGCTGTGTCTCCTGCTCCTGGTCGTACCTGGCCGTACGCGTGCGGGCGGACAGCCGTACATATGAAGGGCGTATTGATGAAGCCTGTCCGATTGTTCCACGCCCAGGGGGTGGCGCGCGCTCCGTGGCACCGCGCCCACCGGACCCGCGGAAGGCCTTTCGGCCCCGTCGAACAGGGCTTTTCCCGGTGGGCGTCCCATCGATCCACGGGGGTATCGTCAAGAGGTCAAGCCCACACCAATCGGGACATCCGACTCGTAGATCCGCCCCGCAGCGGCGAGGATCATGGTGGGCCGCACCGACATTCACACGATTGGGACGGAGACCACGCGTGACGCGCAGCGTGTACGTGACCGGTATCGAGCGGGGGGACGGCCGGCAGGTCGTCGAGCTGGGCATCATGGAGCTCCTGACCCGCCAGACGGGCCGGGTGGGCGTCTACCGCCCCCTGCTGCACGACGGGCCCGACCGGCTCTTCGACCTCCTGAAGGGCCGCTACCGGATCGACCAGGACGCCTCGACCGCCTTCGGCATGGAATATCAGGAGGCCTCCGCCATCCTGGCCGAGAAGGGCACCGACGAGCTGGTCTCCCAGCTGGTCGGCCGCTACCACCGGGTGGCGCGCGACTACGAGGTCATGCTGGTCCTCGGCACCGACTACGCCGACACCAACCTCCCCGACGAGCTGGCGCTCAACGCCCGCCTCGCCAACGAGCTGGGCGCGCTGGTCATCCCCGTCGTGGGAGGCACCAAGCATCCCACCGAGGCCGTGCACGCCGAGACCCGCAACGCGTACCGCGCGTACGAGGCCCTGGGCTGCCACGTGGGCGCGATGGTCGTCAACCGGGTGGCCCCGGAGGACCGCGAGGTGATAGCCGGGCGCCTCGCCGCCCGGCTCCCCGTGCCGTGCTACGTCCTGCCGGACGACAAGCACCTGTCCGCCCCGACCGTCGCCCAGATCACCCAGGCGCTCGGCGGCGAGGTGCTCCTCGGCGACGAGGCCGGGCTCGCCCGTGACGCCCTGGACTTCGTCTTCGGCGGCGCCATGCTGCCGAACTTCCTGGGCGCGCTGACCCCCGGCTGTCTGGTCGTCACCCCCGGGGACCGCTCGGACCTGGTGGTCGGCGCGCTCGCCGCGCACACCTCCGGCACCCCGCCGATCGCCGGCGTGCTGCTGACGCTGAACGAGCGCCCCACCCAGGCCGTCCTGACGCTGGCCTCGAAGCTGGCGCCCGGCACGCCCGTCGTCTCGGTGGCCGGCAACAGCTTCCCGACGGCCGCCGAACTCTTCTCGCTGCAGAGCCGGCTGAACTCCGCGACCCCGCGCAAGCTGGAGACCGCGCTCGGCCTGTTCGAACGCCACGTGGACACCGCGGAGCTGCGCGAGGTGCTCTCGGTGGCCCGCTCCGAGCGCGTCACCCCGATGATGTTCGAGAACGAGCTGCTGGAGCGGGCCCGATCCGAGCGCCGCCGCGTGGTGCTCCCCGAGGGCACCGAGGAGCGCGTGCTGCGCGCCGCGGACGTGGTGCTGCGCCGCGGGGTCTGCGACCTCACCCTGCTGGGCGACGAGCCGGCGATCCGGAAGAAGGCGGCCGACCTCGGGATCGACATCTCGGCCGCCCAGCTCATCGACCCGGCGACCTCCCCGCTGCGGGAACGATTCGCCGAGTACTACGCCAAGGCCCGCGCCCACAAGGGCATGACGGTCGAGCTGGCCAACGACGTGGTCACCGACGTCAACTACTTCGGCACCCTGATGGTCCAGGAGGGCTTCGCCGACGGCATGGTCTCCGGCTCGGTGCACTCCACCGCCGCCACCATCCGACCGGCCTTCGAGATCATCAAGACCAAGCCCGACGCGTCCATCGTCTCCTCGGTCTTCTTCATGTGCCTGGCCGACAAGGTCCTCGCGTACGGGGACTGCGCCGTCAACCCGGACCCCGACGCCGAGCAGCTCGCCGACATCGCCGTCCAGTCGGCGACCACCGCCGCCGCCTTCGGGCTGGAGCCGCGGATCGCGATGCTCTCGTACTCGACCGGCACCTCCGGCACGGGCGCCGACGTGGACAAGGTCCGCAAGGCCACCGAGATCGTCCGCGCGCAGCGCCCCGACCTGCTGATCGAGGGCCCGATCCAGTACGACGCCGCCGTGGAGCCCGCCGTCGCCGCGACCAAGCTCCCCGAGTCCGACGTGGCCGGCCGTGCGACGGTGCTGATCTTCCCGGACCTCAACACCGGCAACAACACGTACAAGGCCGTGCAGCGCTCGGCCGGCGCCGTGGCGGTCGGTCCGGTCCTGCAGGGTCTGCGCAAGCCCGTCAACGACCTCTCGCGCGGCGCCCTGGTCCAGGACATCGTCATCACCGTGGCCATCACCGCGATCCAGGCCCAGGGCGCACCGGTTCCCACCGCCTGAGCCCACCGCCTGAGCCCACCGCCTCAGCCCCGCGTCCGCGCCCCGCGCCCCGCCGAGCCCCCACCGAGCCTCCACCGCAAAGGAAAGACCCTCATCGTGACCGCATCGCGCGTACTCGTCCTCAACTCCGGCTCCTCGTCGGTGAAGTACCAGCTGCTTGACATGGCGGACTCCTCCCGCCTGGCGGTCGGCCTGGTCGAGCGCATCGGCGAGGACACCTCCGTGCTCACCCACGAACCGCTCGTCGGCGCCGCCGGGGACGACGGCGGCGGCAAGCGCGAGCGGGTCGGCCGGATCGCGGACCACGGTGAGGCGCTCAGGGCCGTGGCCGAGGAGCTCGCCGCCGACGGGCTGGGGCTGGACTCGCCCGAACTGGCCGCCGTGGGCCACCGGGTGGTGCACGGCGGGACCAAGTTCACCCACCCGACGCTGATCGACGACGCGGTGCTGGCCGAGATCCGCGCCCTGATCCCGCTGGCGCCGCTGCACAACCCGGCGAACGTGACCGGCATCGAGGTGGCGCGCGAGCTGCGCGCCGACCTCCCGCAGGTGGCCGTCTTCGACACGGCCTTCCACTCGACGATGCCGGAGCACGTGGCCCGGTACGCGATCGACACCGCGACGGCGGACAAGTACTCCATCCGGCGGTACGGGTTCCACGGCACCTCCCACGCCTACGTCGCCCGCGCCACGGCCGCGCTCCTCGGCAAGCCCGAGGAGGACGTGAACGTGATCGTGCTCCACCTGGGCAACGGCGCCTCGGCCTCGGCCGTGCGCGGCGGTGTCTGCATGGAGACGTCCATGGGCCTGACCCCGCTGGAGGGGCTGGTCATGGGCACCCGTTCGGGCGATGTCGACCCGGCGGTCGTCTTCCACCTGGCGCGCGTGGGCGGCATGTCCGTCGACGAGATCGATTCGCTCCTGAACAAGAAGAGCGGTCTGCTGGGTCTGTGCGGCGACAACGACATGCGCGAGGTGCAGCGGCGGGCGCAGGAGGGCGACGCCCCGGCGCGCCTGGCGCTGGCCTCGTACATCCACCGTCTGAAGAAGTACATCGGCGCCTACTCGGCCGTCCTGGGCCGGGTCGACGCCGTGGCCTTCACGGCCGGTGTCGGCGAGAACTCCTCCTCCGTCCGGGAGATGGCCCTGGCCGGCCTGGAGGAGCTGGGTCTGGCTCTCGACCTGGAAGCCAACGCGGCGCGGTCCCGCGAGCCGCGGCTGGTCTCGGCGCCGTACGCGCGGGTGGCCGTGGCCGTGGTCCCGACCGACGAGGAACTGGAGATCGCCAGCCAGACGTACGCGCTGGTTACTCGGTAGTCACTTTGGACTTTCCACCAGACGGAATATTCCGCTACGAAACAAACCGATAGGATCCGCTCCATGCGCCGTTCCAAAATCGTCTGCACGCTGGGCCCCGCCGTCGACTCTTACGAGCAGCTGAAAGCGCTCGTAGAGGCCGGTATGAACGTGGCCCGATTCAACTTCAGCCACGGCTCCCAGGCAGAACACCAGGAGCGGTACGACCGCGTCCGGAAGGTCTCCGAGGACACCGGGCGGGCGGTCGGCGTCCTCGCCGACCTCCAGGGCCCGAAGATCCGCCTGGAAACCTTCGCCGAGGGCCCCGTCGAACTCGTCCGCGGTGACGAGTTCACCATCACCACCGACGACGTCCCGGGTGACAAGTCGATCTGCGGCACGACCTACAAGGGTCTGCCGGGCGATGTCTCCAAGGGCGACCAGATCCTGATCAACGACGGCAACGTCGAGCTCCGGGTGACCGAGGTCGAGGGCCCCCGGGTCAGGACCATCGTCATCGAGGGCGGTGTCATCTCGGACCACAAGGGCATCAACCTGCCGGGTGCCGCCGTCAACGTCCCCGCCCTGTCGGAGAAGGACGTCGACGACCTCCGCTTCGCCCTGCGGATGGGCTGCGACATGGTCGCCCTCTCCTTCGTGCGTGACGCCGACGACGTCAAGGACGTCCACAAGGTCATGGACGAGGAGGGCCGCCGGGTCCCCGTCATCGCCAAGGTCGAGAAGCCGCAGGCCGTCGCCAACATGGAGGGCGTCGTAGCCGCCTTCGACGCGGTCATGGTGGCCCGTGGCGACCTGGCCGTGGAGTACCCGCTGGAGAAGGTCCCGATGGTGCAGAAGCGCCTCGTGGAGCTCTGCCGCCGCAACGCCAAGCCGGTGATCGTCGCGACCCAGATGATGGAGTCGATGATCACCAACTCCCGCCCGACGCGCGCGGAGGCCTCCGACGTCGCCAACGCGATCCTCGACGGTGCGGACGCGGTCATGCTGTCGGCCGAGTCCTCGGTGGGCGCCTACCCGATCGAGACCGTCAAGACGATGTCGAAGATCGTCGAGGCGGCCGAGGAGGAGCTCCTGTCCAAGGGCCTCCAGCCGCTGGTCCCGGGCAAGAAGCCCCGTACCCAGGGCGGCTCCGTCGCCCGCGCGGCCTGCGAGATCGCGGACTTCCTCGGCGCGAAGTCGCTCGTCGCCTTCACCCAGTCCGGTGACACCGCCCGCCGGCTCTCGCGCTACCGCACGATCCAGCCCATCCTCGCCTTCACCACCGACGAGGGCACCCGCAACCAGCTCACCCTGAGCTGGGGCGTCGATTCGTACGTGGTCCCGCACGTGGACAACACCGACGCCATGGTCGACCTCGTGGACGCGGAGCTGCTCAAGCTCAATCGCAACAACCAGGGCGACATCATGATCATCACCGCCGGCTCGCCCCCCGGCGTCCCGGGCACGACCAACATGGTCCGCGTCCACCACCTGGGCGGCGACACCCGCGACTGACGTCGCGCGCACCGTCTGAAACTCTGCCGCACAGAGACCGAGGGCGGCACCCGGATCCTGGAAGGGATCCGAGTGCCGCCCTCGGGTTTTCGGCTGCTCAGCCGAGATCGGGCCAGACGATGAAGTCACCGTCCTCGACGAGCGCCTTCTCCAGCCCCAGCGGCTCCGCGAGCGCGTGGTAGCCCGCGACGCGCGTGGGCCCGATCGGCACGAGGTAGGACTTGAGCATGCGCAGCAGCAGCCTGAAGCCAAGATCCGGATCGACCTCGGCCGCGACTCGCCGCAGCACCGGAACCACGCCCGGCACAGCGGCATAGGAGTGCCCGGCCGTGGCGGACTCCAGGTCCCGGGCCACCGACGCGATCTCGCCCAGCACCGCTTCCGTCAGCCCGAGAGCCGGCGGGGGATACGGCGGGACGGGTGCGTCCCCGACGTTGAAGGTGACGCGGTACTCGGCGATCTCCTCGATCCACATGAGCCACTGGCGTCCCTCGATCCCGCAGGCTTCCAGATCGAAGTCCCGCGAGGTCCCCGCCTGCCACAGCCCGGCCAGCTCCGGGCCGGACAGGGGCGAAGCCAGCAGCCGCTGGGTGTCCTCCAGCAGCTGGTGGGCGTACGCCCCTTCCCCGCGTTCCGTGAACCACCCCACGTGGGCGAGAGCGATGGACATCCTGTTCGTCCGCGGGTAGTGGAACGTATTCATCAGGCCGCTGAGCCCGATGTCCGAGCCGAGCCGGCGAGGGGCCTGCTTCACCAATGTGTCCTTAGTCCGTCGGGTAGCTCGTGTAGACGACATAGCCGTCCTGATGTTTTCCGTCGACCTTCTTCTTCACCTGTTTGATCTGGATGAACACACCGTTCCCGACCGGCGTCGAAACCAGTGTGGGATTGCCGTCCGCATCCGGGGGGCCCTTCTTCCACGACTTGCCCAGGGAACCCTGGTCGCGCAGCTTCCACGTGATCGGGAAGAGGTCGTCACGCGGATCGAAGTTCGGCTTTCCCTGCTGCTTCTTCAGCCATGCGAGCAACTTGTCCTTGTTGCCCGGGACCGCGCTCCACTCGTCGAAGGCTTGTCGCACGGAGGAAGCCGCAGTGGCTCTATCGGTCCACTCGGTGGCCCGCGAGTCCTTCTCCAGCTTCTCCAGAATCTTCACCCGGTCCAGGGCGACATGGTCCGACAGGGTGTGAGCACCCGAAATGCCCTCGTCACCGACGATGTCCAGACAGTTGTGGACGAGCACGTCCACCGCCGCCGCGCCCTGGGCCTGGACGAAGAAGGTGTGCAGACCGTCGACGGTAAGGTCGAACACCTCCACGGGAGCGATGTTTCCGCGATCGCCCAGAGCTGCGATCGCCTGGTCCCGGCCCTGCGGATCCCGCAGTCGGTCGTTCACCGCCAGATCCGAGGCGAAGATCCAGCCGCGGTCCACGACGAACAGCCGGTGACCCGCCGTGGTGCTCAGGCGGCTGCCGTCGGCCAGGGTGATGTCGATCAGTCGGCTGGTGTCGTGCCCGAAGGCGGCGGTCACCTGCTGCGTCCTGACCGTCCCCGCCGCGGTGTCACCCGCCATCACAACGTCGCCGACCCGCACCGACCCGATCGGCTTGTGCGAACCGTCCGCCATGAGTACGGGTACCGATGCGGGGAAGCTGTTGCGCTTGCACGAGCCGAACAGCCGCTGGGATAGATCCGCCTCGCGCTCCAAGGCGGCGATCGTGCTCGGGTCCATCTCGGCCTTGTTCGCCAGCGCCCTGGCGTCCTCCAGGCCGACGCCGGTCCTCATGACGGCGCGGTAGGCCAGCATCGAGTCCATGAGGAGTTCCAGGCGCTTGTTCTTGAGCGCCATCATCGCGTCGATGTTCAGCGCTATGCAGGCCTTCGTATCGCCCTTGGCACAGTTGACGAAGTCGTCCGTGATCATGTGCCAGAGGGTCTTCAGGAACACCTTGTCGAAGATGAGGGCGAGCTCCAGCCTGCTGAAGTACACGTCCTTGTAGTACGCCTGCAGGCCCATGGGCTCGGCGCTGATCCAGGTCACGTACTCGGCCGGGCAGTTCGCCTCGGTCACGTTCTCCGGAGCGGCCGGGTCCGTGCACAGGTAGAAATCGAGGGTGAGGTTGTAGGTCAGCTTGAACGTCACCGTGCAGCCGTCGAAGCCGATCTCCAGGACGCACTTGTTCTGGTCCACCGGCTCTCCGACCGGCTCGATCGTGTGGCGCGCGAACGCGCCCTTCTGGCCGGTCGCACCGCCCGAGGCGATGGTGTCGCGGCTCTTCTGGTTCTCCGCTCGGGTCGCCGCGTCCTGGGCCTCCTTCGCTGCTTCCTGGGCGCGGGCCGCCGCGTCCTCCGCCGTCTTGGCGTCGGTCTCGGCCTTGGTCGCCACCGTGTTCGCTGTGGACGCGTCGGCCTCGGCCGCCGATGCCGCCGTACGGGCCGACGCGGCGTCGCGCTCCGCGTCCGTGGCGGCGGCGTCCGCGTCGGACGCGTAGGTGCCCGCCGTGGTGGCCGCGGTCTGGGCCGCCGCGGCGTCAGCCGTGGCCTGCCGGTTGTACTCGACCGTCCTGGTCTCGGCGGCCTTCGCGGCCTTCGCCGCCGCTGCCGCCTCGTTGGCGGAGTTCTGCGCGGCCTGCGCCGACTTGGCCGCCTTGGCAGCCCAGTCGGCCGCCTGCAGCGCGGCCTCCGCCGCCGCCTTCGCGTCCGCGTCCGCCTGCTCGGCGAGCTTCTTCGCCTCGGCCGCCGCCTTCGCCGCCTGGTCCGCCTTGGCCTGGGCCAGGGCCGCCTGCTGCTCGGCCGCCGTCTTCGCCGCCTGGCCGGTCAGTACGGCCAGACCCGCCGAGGAGTCGGTCTCCTTGTACGGAGAACCCAGCTCGATGGCGTCGTTGGCCGGCTTGACCACCTGCATCGCCGACTCGCTGGCCGCCACGGCGGCCTGCGCCGTGGCGAAGGCGAATCCGGCCGTACGGATGGACTCCGCTCCGGCCGCCACCGCCTCGCTGCGGGCCACCGTGGCGTCGGTCTTGGCCTTCTCGGCCTTCTGGTGGGCCGTCTCCGCCAGCGACTTCGCGGTGATCGCGTTCCACTTGGCCGCGTCCGACGCGTCGATGGCGTCGGCCGCCGCCGAATGGGCCTTCGTGACCGCGGCTTCGGTGATCGCGACGTCCTTCTTGGCCGCGTCCGCCGCCGCCTGGGCGCGCTTGGCCGCGCCCTGGGCACGGGTGGCCGCCGCTCGGGCGTTCGTCGCGGCCTCGGTCGCGGTGTCCGCCTCGGCCCGTGCGGCCTTGGCCGCCGTGTCCGCGTTGTTCGCGGCGGTACGCGCGGCCGTGGCGGCGGTACGGGATGCTCCGGCCGCCTCCGTGCCTTCGTCCGCGACGGCCTTGGACTCCTTGGCGTAGGCCTTGGCCTCCAGGGCATCGCGCTGCTGCTCCGCATCGGACGCGTTGTTGCGGGCCGTCACGGCCTTCTTCTCGGCGTCGAGCGCGTCCTTCATCTTGCTCTCGGCGGTGGTTCCCGCCGTCTGCGCCGCGGACAGCTGGTTGCCCGCCTCGGTCCGCTGGGTCTGGGCCCTGGCTTCCGCCGCCTGGGCCTTCGCCCGCTCCGATTCGGCGAGTTCCTTCTGCGACTTGGCGTAGTCCCGCTCGTCCTCGGCCTGCTTCCGCTTGGCCTTCGCGTCCGCGGCGGCCGTCTTGGCCTCCTTCTCCGCGTTCTCCGCCTTGACCTGCGCGGCCTTCGCCTTGGTGGCGTTCTCGGCGGCCTTGACCGCCTGAGCGGCGGCACCCTCCGCGGCGGACTTCGCCTGCGCGGCGGCCTCTTCGGCGGCCTTGCGGCGGAACTCCGCCTTCGAGGCGTGCGCCTGCGTCATGGCCAGCGAGTTCAGGGTCTTGCTGTCGGCCGCCGAGGCGCGCGTCGCGTTCAGCGCGGTCTCGGTGGCTTTGGCCGCCGCCTGGGCAGCGGCCGCCGACGCCTTGGTGATCTGCGCCGCCTGCTGGCCGTAGAGCAGACCCCGGCCGCGGGGCAGTCCCGCCTGATCGGCGACGGCGTACGCGGCGTTCTGCGCGGTCGTCACCTTGGCGGCTTGCGCCTGGGCGTCCTGGGCCGCGCGCGAGGCCACGTACAGACGCCCGGTCGCACGGGCCTGGGCCTGCTCGATCCCCGTGCGGGCCTTGGTGAACTCACTCGCCGACGGCCGTCCGCTGCCTGCCGGAACCTTCAGGAAGTGGGCCTCCCAGTCGGTCAGCCGGCTCGCGATCATGGACTGGCCGAGCGCCTCGGCCATGGCCTGCGCGGCGATCTGCAGGTCCTTGGAAGCGGCCTGCTCGGCACCGAGGATGATGTCGCGCTGGGTGTTCTGGCCCGCGATCTCGGCCTGCCACTCCTGGGAGGCGATGGCCGCTTCGGCCGTCAGGACCTTGTGCGGGTCGAGCGGGTTGCGGGTCGCGCAGGAGGCGAAGCGCGCCTTCAGCTGCTCCACGTCGATCCGGAACTCCATCGAGTCCACGGCCGGGGCGCTGGTGGGGAAACCGCCGTTCTGCAGGAAGATGCGGGCGTCGTCGGCGTACATGGGGGTGGACCCCGCCATGTGCCATTCCCACTCCTTGCGGTCCTCGTAGGTCGCGGGGGCCTCCGGGTAGTAGCGGGCCTTCGCGATCTTGGTGGCCGCGTCGACGGATTCCTTGCCGGCCAGCGGGTGCGTGTCCGTGTAGAAGTCGCTCTCACCCGTCCAGAACCGGTCCGCGATCCAGCCCGCGTAGCCCGTCGCCGTAAAGATGGTCGGGTCGTCCGGTGGCCACTGGAATCCCGTGGGTGTGTAGCCGGGCGGGATGTCGTACATGTTCAGATTGGCCTGCCACGCCTTCTTGCGGTCGTCCATCTCGGCGAACTTGGCATTGGCGGCGGCATGGTCCTTGGCGTACGCCGCGGACAGCGGCGTGCCGTCCCAGTAGTTGCGCGCCCCGGTGGCGAGCAGCTCGGCCTCGGTTCCCTTCATGCCCGTGCGGGCGACGGCCTTCATCTCGGCGCCGCCCTTGCGGAGCACGTTGCCGAGCAGGCACTGGGCCTCGCGGACCTTCTGGGCCGCCTCCAGGTCATAGGGGGCGGGCTCTGCGGCGGCGGCCGAGCGCAGGCCGTCGAGGGGCTGCACCCCGCTGCCGGTGAAGGTGACGGCCGCGGCGGTGGCCACGGCCGTGGTGGTCAGGAAGCTCGTCCAGTTGCCGAAACGACGGCGTCTGGGCGCAGTTGCGTTCTTGCGCATACCCGTATCAGCCGTTCTGCTCAGAAGAGGACATCGAAGGCGGCCCAGCCGGAGGTGCCGATCTGCACGCGCGCGGCGAAGGGGGCGGCGGCGTTGCCGGTGCCCTTGAACAGCCACAGCGCGCCGGCGGTGTCCGCCGCTATCAGGTCGGTCTTCCCGTCGCCGTCGGTGTCGCCCGCGGAGGCGAGCGTCTTGTACGCCTGCCAGCCGCCGCCCACGGCATACCGCGTACCGACCACGGCGTCCACCGTGGCCGCGCCCGTACCGGCGTAGATGTTGAGCGTGCCGTCGCTGGAGCGGGCGAGGAGGTCCGCCTTGCCGTCGCCCGTGTAGTCGCCACGGCCCACGAGCGTCATGGCGTTCCACCCGGTGCCGACCCTGATCCGGGCCGCGAGGGTGCCGTCGGACTTGCCCTGGTACAGCCAGAGGCCGCCGGAGGCGTCCCGGCCGACCAGGTCCGCGTCGGACGTACCGCCCATGTTCCCCACGGAGACGATCGTGTCGTAGATGTCCCAGCCGCCGCCGATGACCTTGGTGTCGTTGCCGTGTTCGGCGGTGTAGTAGAGCGTTCCGGCGGCACGGTGGTAGAGGTCGTTGCCCCGGCCGCCCTCCGAGACGTTGGCCTGGGCGAGTGCGGTCGCGTCACCGAAACCGCCGCCCAGCTCGTAGGCGGACTTCAGACCGCCCGTACCGTTCGGCTCGTACGCCCGGAGCTTTCCGGCGCTCGCGTGGCGCGCGAGGAGCGGGAACGTCTTCAGGGGCGGGCCCACGGGTTGGGCCCCTATGGAGCCGGCGTTGACGGTCCCGTCCGGCCAGAGCGGCGGCGCCACGCCGGACACCCCCGCCGCGACGGCGGCCAGCACCAGACCGGCGGCACAGACCACCGCCCGGCGCAAAGAGCGGTTCATTGATTGCAGCATCGAGTTGTCGGTCCCCCGCTGAAGTCATGAGCGCGGGCATGCCACAGGCACCCGAAGACTCGGACTTCCCCCCTGGGACAGCCAACGCACCGCGCCCTGGGCAGCGGCAAGATCACATTATGCACGCCATTAACGTATGTAAAGCTCAAGGGAGTTGGCGGCCAAAAGTGAATGACCCGCCCCTCATTTGCCAGGGCGGGTCATTCACTGCGGGTCGACTTGTTCACCTGTCGAGAGCTGCTGCTACTCCGCCGGGCCGATGTAGTTCTTGAGGCCCGGGACGGTCAGGGTGCCGCCGAACTGGCCGGCCTGGACGACCTTGGCGTTCGTGAAGAACGCGAAGGGGACGTTCAGGGGCGGCGGGCTGTTCGGGCTGAACTCGATCGGGATCAGGCCGAAGAGGTTGCCCTTGAGGCTCTCGGTGTACATCGTCACCTTGGCCCCGCGGATCTTCGAGGTGGAACCGGGTCGGGACTTCAGATGGGCGATCTGGCCGCCCTTGCCGACCGTCTGGTAGAGGTCCTTGATGTCCAGCGAGTCCGCCGTGAACTTCAGGACCTTCTTGGTCTTGCCGCCCGCCGTCTTCACCTCGACGATGCCCTCGTAGTCGAGGCCGTAGAGGGTCAGCAGCGAGCTGTCGAGGTACCAGGGCTCGTCCGGGAGCAGCGGGATGCCCTGCTCCAGTTCGGCGTCGGCCAGGGCCTTGGCGTCGTAGGTCGGGCACGGGAAGGGTTGCTTCCCGTCCGCGTCCTTCTTGGCGTCGGCCTTGTCGTCGGCCGCCGCCTTGGCGGCGGCCTTGGCCTTGGCGTCGGCCTTGGACGTGCCGCCGGTCTCGTCCTTCGGGGCGGTCGCGGTCTTCTTGACGTCCTCGGAGAGCTCCGAGACCTCGACGCCGGCCGTCTTCGCGGCTTCGCGGATCGCGTTCGCGGCCGGGTCCGGGGCGGGCGCCGGCGCGGTCGGGGCCGCCGGCTTCGGCTCCGGCGGGGCCACCGCGGGCTGGAGGGGCTTGCCGAGCTCGTCGAAGAGGCCCTTGACCGCGTCGCCGAGACCCAGCGGGTCCAGCGGGTTCGCCGTCTTGGTCTCCGGGGCGGGGGCCGCCTGCTTCGCGGCCGGCGTCTCCACCGGCTTCTCCGCGGGCTTCGCGGCCTCCTTGGACGCCGACGGGCTCGCGCTCGGGGAAGGCACCGCGGTGGGCGACGTGCCCGGCGACGGCTCCGCCTTCTCCGCCTTCTTCGAAGGCGTCTTCGACGGGGACGGGGACGGGGAGGCCGACTCCGCGGGCTCGTCGGACCGCGTCACACACGGTCCGGGCGCGAAGGGGATGTCCTTGTCGTCGGCCACGGCCAGCTTCGGCGCCATGCCCATGCCGACGAAGACCGCCGTCGGCATGGCCGCCAGAGCCATCGTCTTGCCGACGGGTATCTGGAATTTGGTCAGCAGCGACTTCCTGGGCGCCGCGTGGCGCGGGCCCTTCTTCTCACGGGACTGCGCATCTGGGGCGACACCCCGCTGCGTTTCGTCACCCCGCACTGTTCCTCCCGCCATCGGCGTGGGCAGTCGTCTCGCTCGCGTATGCCTGCGTTTCCGTTGCGCGCTGTCCCACAAGGCCCTGGGAGCCCGCCATCGCCTCCGCCTTGCCCATGTCCACGGCGCGCATTGAGCCTCTGGCGTCCACTGCGTCCGCCTCTTCCTCGGGCTTGCCCGGCATCCAGGACAGCGCGAGACCGCCGCCGACCAGAGCGGGGATGAGGCCCAGGCCGAAGCCACCGAGGTTCGACACCGGCACAGACACCAGCCCCAGCAGGATGGCGGCGACACCCGCGAAGATCCGTACGCCCTGCTGGAACCAGAGCGTCAGCCCCAGCGTGATCAGGAGGACGCCGATGATCAGCGAACCGGAACCGGTCGTCGTCGCCATCGCGAGGGTGACGTTGCCGAGCCGGACGTCCCCGTACGGGAAGTAGATGATCGGAGCACCGCTGAGGAGCGTGAACAGACCTGCCCAGAAGGGGCGGCGACCGCTCCACGCGTGGAAGCGGTAGTACACCATCGTGAGCCAGGCGTCGTCTTCGGCGCGCACGTAAACCGGGGCCTGGGGGTTCATGGACAACAGCTCCCTGGAAACGGGTGGTACTGAGAACTATGTGGAGCCCGGACGGGCGGGCGACGGCGACGGCTGCCGTCGCCGCCCGCCCGTCCGGCTACGCACCGGGAGCGACTACTTCTCGTCCTGGTAGCAGGGCTGGTCGCCACTGAGGAGGCGCAGCTTCAGGTTGGGCAGCTTGAAGGTGCCTGCCGTCGTCGCCCAGGCCTTCTGGCGCACGTTGGACAGCACCGCGCGGTCCGCACGCTGCGAGAAGGCGTACGGGCTCGCGACCGTACCGGCCTGCGGCTTGGTCTTGTGGCTCGCGTCGCCCACGGCGACACCGATGTCGAGGTTCTCGAACTCGGCGTCCGTGTCGAGCTCGGCGACATCCAAGTAGATGTTGGTCGCCACGGCGGGCACGCCCGGCTTGGTGCCCGTGTTGAGCCTCAGCGTGATGTTGCCGAGCGGAGTCGGCGTCACCAGCGACTGGCACATGTTGGTGATCTCGGCGTGGCTGAACCCGGAGATGGTGACCGGGTGGTGCGCCACGTTGCCCTTGAGGTCATGCCCCTCGGCAATGCCGCCGTACTGGATCAGGTTGCGACCGTCGAGCTTGTCGGCCGAAACCTTGAAGTCCTGGCCCGAGACGGCGAAGGAAGCCGCGAGGGCACCCTGCGCCAGACCCACACCGACCACGGCCGTGGCCGCGATGCTCGGAACCATGACGAGCGCGAAGCGCTTCCATCTGGTCCCGCCACGAATCTGAGAACTCATTTCGTTCCTCCTTCTCGGACGTACATCTCCGGTCCGGGCCGTGCCCGTCCTGGGATGGGAGAAGTGCTACGTCCTCGGGAAGGAGCGCAGGCTGCCGAGCCGCAGCGAGCCGCGTCCCGTACACCGGCGATCACCCCCGAGCGACAACCACTTGGCCACGCGTTCGCGCAACCTGGGGGACAGGCTCCGCCGTGTGGCGAAGACCCCCCTGTCCCACGGCCGGTGCCACTGCCACCGGCCGGCCCGGTGGGGACCCTTCGCCGCGGCTCCGGATGAGCGGCTCTGCGGGAAGGACCGAGCGTCGCCGATCGTGGTCCATTCGCGGCCGGGGCACAAGGGGGTTCGTTACTGGCGGGTAACGGCCGAATAACGCGAGGAAGACCTGTTGATGTCGGGCGGCAACACAGGGTGTCACCAAGGGCCACGACAGACCGGGGGAAGAGTGAACACACCGGACAGTTCACGGGGTTCGATTTACTGCGAGTAACAGCGGCCGCGATTGCCAAGTTTTGGCAAAGTGCGGCCGCTGTTTATCTCCGTGTCAACAAATCACCGGCGCGGGGTGGGCGCCGGACCGGCGTCGGACCGTGCCGGACGGACACCGCACCGAAGCCGGACCAGCGGCGGGGCCGCGTTAGAAGAGCACCCGCGCGAGCGCCGCACGGGCCGAGGAGACCAGCGGATCGTCCGCGCCGACGGCTTCGAACATTTCGAGCAGCCTCACCCGTACGGAATCCCGGTCCTCACCCACCGTCACGCGGACGGTGTCCACCAGGCGCCCGAAAGCGTCCGCCACGTGCCCGCCGGCCAGATCCAGGTCCGCGGCGGCGATCTGCGCCGCCGGATCGCGCGGGTTCTCGGCCGCCGCGGCACGCACCGCCTGCGGGTTCATGTCCTTGACACGGGCGAGGAGTTCGGCCTGCGCCAGGCCCAGCTTGGCCTCGGTGTTGGCCGGATCCGACAGCAGGACGTTCTTGTACGCCTGTACGGCGCCGCCCAGGTCATTGGCGTCGAGCGCCGCGACGGCCGCGTCCAGCAGCGCGTCGTACGGTCCGGCCGGCGCCTCGGCGGGCTCCTCACCGGGGCCGCGGCCCGGGCCGCCCGCGCCCTCGGCGGCCGGATCCACGGCGACACCGAGGACTCCGAAGCGCTCCTCGGCGATCTGGACCAGCTGGGCCAGGATCGCGCGGACCTCGTCCTCGGGCGCGAAGTCCTGGAACAGCGGCATCGCCTGCCCCGCGACCAGGGCGAAGACGGCCGGAAGGGCCTGGATGCGGAACTCGCGGACCAAGTTCTGGCTGGCCGCGACGTCGAGGGCGGCCAGGGCCAGGCGGCCGTTGGCCTCGACCGTGAGCCGCTCCAGCAGCAGGCTCTGCTCGCGGCCCTGCTCGAAGCCCTCGGCACGGAAGTCGAGGATGACCGGAACCTCGCCCGAGAGCGGGACGACATGGCTCTCGAACTGGGTCTCGTCGGTGTCGAAGACGAGCGCGGAGGGCGGAACCGCCCCGGCGGACGCGGGCGCACCGCCCTGAGCGGCCTTCCGGGACGCCTCGGCGCGGGCCTGCTCGGCCTTCGCCTTGGCCTCGCCGGCCGCCTTCACCGCGGCGAGGTCGACGACGCCGCTCATGGACATGTTTCTGGGCTGCATGCGTACATCCTCCCCCGTGTGCGCGCGCCGACGAAAAAGATCGGCCGAAACGAACCGATCGCGGTATCCGTCGCACTGCCGAACTGCCCGCGCACGCCGTACCGCCGTACTGTCCGACTCCCGCCGTGTCGGCCGCGACCTGCGCGGCCGCGGCCGTCGTGCGTGTCCTGCTCGTCCTACTGTGGCGCCGGGTCCCCACCTGGCGCCGTAGCTCTTCGCGTGGTTGCCGCTCTTACGCTACGACCCGTAGCGTAACTCGCCCCGCCCGTCCGCGCCCCGTGATCTGAACCACACCGGCGGGGCCCCCGACGGTTCCAGTACCGGCGGGTATGGTCTCGGCCATGCGCAACCCCAGCTCAGGCGCTCCCCTCCCCTCGCCGCCCTCCCCGGCCGCTCGCACCGGCCGCCCGCGCAGTGCCGCGGCCGACGCCGCGATCCTCGCCGCGACCCGGGACGCGCTGGTGGAGCTGGGCTGGTCGAAGCTGACGATGGGGGACGTCTCGGCGCGGGCCGGCGTCGCGAAGACCACCCTCTACCGGCGCTGGTCCGGCAAGAACGAGCTGGTCGTGGACGCCGTCGCGGAGCTCTTCGACTCCCTGGAGCTCCCCGACCGGGGCTCCCTCGAAGCGGACATCGAGTACGTGGTGCTCCGGTTCGCGGAACTGCTGCGACGCCCGGAGGCCCGTACCGCCCTGATGGCGGTCGTCGCCGAGTCCACCCGGGACCAGGCCCTGCGGGACCGGATCCGGTCGGCCATCGTGGACCGGCAGAAACGTCTCGTCGTACTGGGCCGCGAGCGGGCGCAGGCCCGCGGCGAACTCCCCTACGAGGAGGACGAGTCCCTCGCCGCCCACACCACGGACCTGATCTTCGACGTGATCGCGGGCACGGTCGTCCACCGCGCGCTGGTCAGCTCCGAGCCGGTCGACGAGCTGTGGGTGGCCTCCTTCACCGCCCTCCTGATGCACGGCCTCCGGGGCGCGGCCGGCGGCGCCGCTCCCGGCCCCGCGCGGGCGTGACCACGGGGGGCCGCCCGTCCGACAGCGGCAGGAAGTCCGGGCACCAGGCGGGGGCCGCCATGATCAGCGCCTCCGAACGCGGATTGTGGCCCGGCCAGGGCCTCGGGCGGCCCGGCCACTCGGCCCACCGCAGGCTGTCCGCCTCCTCCGGCGGCAGCAGTCCGCTCGCCACCAGGGCGGCCCGGCCCGCTTCCAGCCCGGCGAGCCGGTAGCCGTACTCGGAGGAGTCCACCTCGTGGAACCGGGCGTCGACGAGCAGCACCGAAGCCGCCACCCCCTCCAACCCGCGCTCGATGCCCGCCCGCACGCACGGCACGTACCGCGCGGGCAGCGAGGACTCCGGCACGGCGTTCAGGACCTCCGTCAGACCGTCCGGGCCCGGCGGCTCGAAGTCGGCGGCGACGTACGCGTACGGCCCGCAGTTGGTCTGCATGACCACGCGGGCGCTCACCCCGTACACGGGGACGGGAAGACGAAGGCCGGTCATGGCCGCCACCTTAGGGGTGGACGGCCGTGACCGGCCCGTAGAGGAGGCCCGCCAGATCCCGGGAGGCCGCGTCAGAAACCGGGCGGCTCCGTGTACGTGCCCCACTCGTCGCGCAGCAGGTTGCAGATCTCGCCCATCGTGGCCTCGGCGCGCGCCGCGTCCAGCATGGCCGGGATCATGTTCGACCCGTCCCGGGCGGCGGCCAGCATGGCGTCCAGCGCCCGCGTCACCTTCGCGTCGTCGCGGCCCGCCTTGCGCTCCGCGAGCTCGCGCACCTGCACGCGCTCCACTTCGTGGCTGACGCGCAGGATCTCCAGGTCCCCGGTGACCGAGCCGTGGTGGACGTTGACGCCGACGACCCGCTTGTCGCCCTTCTCCAGTGAGCGCTGGTACTGGAAGGCCGACTCGGCGATCTCGCCGGTGAACCAGCCGTCCTCGATGCCGCGCAGGATGCCCGAGGTGATCGGGCCGATCGGGTGCTGCCCGTTCGGGTGGGCGCGCAGTCCGCGCTCCTTGATCTGCTCGAAGATCTTCTCGGCCTCGGCCTCGATGCGGTCGGTGAGCTGCTCGACGTACCAGGAACCGCCCAGCGGGTCGGCCACGTTGGCGACGCCGGTCTCCTCCATCAGCACCTGCTGGGTGCGCAGGGCGATTTCGGCGGCCTGCTCGCTCGGCAGCGCGAGGGTCTCGTCGAGGGCGTTGGTGTGCAGCGAGTTGGTGCCGCCGAGAACGGCCGCGAGGGCCTCCACGGCGGTGCGGACGACGTTGTTGTACGGCTGCTGCGCGGTGAGGGAGACTCCGGCCGTCTGGGTGTGGAAGCGCAGCCACATGGTCTTCTCGGACTTCGCCCCGTACACCTCCTTCATCCAGCGGGCCCAGATGCGGCGGGCGGCGCGGAACTTGGCGATCTCCTCGAAGAAGTCGAGGTGCGCGTCGAAGAAGAAGGAGAGCCCGGACGCGAAGTGGTCCACGTCCAACCCCCGCGAGAGGCCCAGCTCCACGTAGCCGAAGCCGTCCGCGAGCGTGTACGCGAGCTCCTGCGCGGCCGTGGCCCCGGCCTCGCGGATGTGGTAGCCGGAGACGGAGAGCGGCTTGTAGGCGGGGATGCCGTTCGCGCAGTACTCCATGAGGTCGCCGATGAGGCGCAGGTGCGGCTCGGGCTCGAAGAGCCACTCCTTCTGGGCGATGTACTCCTTGAAGATGTCGGTCTGGAGCGTCCCGTTGAGGAGGGCCGGGTCGACGCCCTGCCGCTCGGCGGCGACGAGGTACATGCAGAAGGCGGGGACGGCCGGCCCGCTGATGGTCATGGAGGTGGTCACGTCGCCGAGCGGGATGTCCTTGAAGAGGACCTCCATGTCGGCCGCGGAGTCGATGGCGACCCCGCAGTGGCCGACCTCGCCGAGCGCGCGCGGGTCGTCGGAGTCCCGGCCCATGAGGGTCGGCATGTCGAAGGCGACGGAGAGCCCGCCGCCGCCGGCGGCCAGGATCATCTTGTAGCGCTCGTTGGTCTGCTCGGCGTTGCCGAAGCCGGCGAACTGCCGGATGGTCCAGGTCCGCCCCCGGTAGCCGGTGGCGTGCAGGCCCCGGGTGTAGGGGTACTCCCCCGGCCACCCGATGCGCTCGAAGCCCTCGTACGTATCGCCGGGCCGCGGCCCGTAGACGGGATCGACGTCATCCCCGGAGAGCGTGGTGAAATCGGCCTCGCGCTTGCGGGCCTTGTCGTAACGGGCCTGCCAGCGACGGCGGCCCTCCTCGATGGCGTCAGCGTCCATACCCCTGAATTTACTAGGACGTCCTAGTAAATGTCGATGGGCAACCCCCGGAGAGTCGCTCCCCGGGGGTCCGGATCGACCCGTGCCCTAGGCCTTCGCGGTCGCGAGGCCGTCCGCGACCAGCGGCTCGACCTCGGCGCGGACCTTGCGCTCGACGAAGAAGGCGGCCAGCGGGATGGTGCCCGAGAGCAGCACCCACAGGAGCTTGCCGAAGGGCCACTTGGCCTTGGAGCCCAGGTCGAAGGCGAAGACCAGGTAGATCATGAACAGCACACCGTGCGCTTGCGAGACCGCGAAGGTCAGGTCGGCGCCGGTGTCGAAGCCGTACTTCGCCACCATGCAGGAGCAGAGGATCAGGAGCATGACCGCGGTCACGTAGGCCATGACGCGGTAGCGGGTCAGCACGCTTCGTTTCATGCCGTCGAGCCTAGCCGTCCGTTTTGCACGATCTTGCAGCGGGCCGCCCCGGCACAGACCGCGGCTACTTCTCCTCGAAGTCCGCGGCCGCCACGCGCAGCGGGCGCAGCAGGGCGAAGATCTCCGCGCACTCCTCGGCGTCGTACGCGCTCAGCCCGAAGTCGATCTCCATCAGCGCCTTCGTCGCCGCCTCGACGACCTCGCGACCCTTGTCCGTGATCGAGGCGAGCGTGCCGCGGCCGTCGTTCGGGTTGGGACGCTTGGCGACGAGCCCGGACCTCACCAGCCGGTCCACCGTGTTGGTGACCGACGTCGGGTGGACCATCAGACGCTCGCCGATCTTCGACATCGTCAGTTCCCCGGCCTTGGAGAAGGTCAGCAGCACCAGCGCCTCGTAGCGGGCGAAGGTCAGTCCGTACGGTTTGACGACCGCGTCGACCTCGCCGAGCAGGATCTGGTGCGCCCGCATGATCGAGGTGATCGCGGCCATCGACGGCACCGGCCCCCACCGCTGCTGCCACAGTTCGTCGGCGCGGGCGATGGGGTCGAAGGGAAGGCTGAGCGGTTTGGGCACGCACCAGACCCTACCGGGCGGTCATTTGGCGCCGGGATCCGTCTCACGCCTCGGCCCGTCGCTCCCGCGCACCTCCGCGAGCAGCAGCAGGACGACACCCGTGGCGAGGACGGCGGCGATCGTGACCACCGCGTGCACGGGCAGGAACTCCGCGGCCGCCCCGGCCAGCGCCATGCCCACCCCCTGCGAGGTCATCAAGCCGGTGCTCAGCAGGGTCATCGCCCGGCCGCGGAGCTCCTCGGGGACGGCGTCCACGTACCACTGGTCGAGACCAAGGGTGTAGGCGTGGGCCAACCCGGCCAGGACGAGCGCGGCCAGCAGGAGCGGTACGCCGGGCCGGACGGCGTAGGCGAGCAGCGGGACCGGTGCGAGGGCGGCGAGCGGGGCCACGATCCGCGAACGCGTTCGGGCGGTGAGCGCCGAGCCCGCCCACAGCTCCCCGGCGATGGTGCCGGCCGGCAGCGCGCACATCAGCAGCCCCAGCGCGGCGGTGGAGGCGCCGATCCCGGCGGCGTACGGGGTGAGCAGCGCCTCGGGAACGACCACGAAGAGCGGCGGCAGCCAGCACAGCAGGGTCAGCGCACGCAGCCGGCGCTCGCCCAGGACCGCGCGCAGTCCCGCGAGCGGGGAGCTGCGGGGCGCACCGTCCGCGGCGCGGGCGGGCCGGGCCCGGGTGCCGAGGCGCAGCAGGAGCGCCGAGCCGAGGAATCCGGCGGCCGTGAGCGTGATGGCCCCGCGCGGGGCCAGCACGGTGAGCAGCAGCCCGCCGAGGCCGAAGCCGATGAGCTGGGCGCTCTGCGCGACCATCCGCAGCAGGGAGCGGCCGAGGACGTAGGCGTCCCCGGCGCCGAGGATGTCGGCGAGGGAGGCGCTGCGGGTGCCCTGGAACAGCGGTGCCACGAAGGCCATCGCGCAGCGCAGTACGAGGAGCAGCGCGACGGGGGTGGCGGGCACGGCCATGGCCGCCGCGCAGGCCGCGCAGAGCAGGTCGCAGCCGACGAGCACGCGGCGGGCGGGAAGCCGGTCGGCCAGGGGGGCGAGGAGGGTGCCGCCGAAGGCGTAGGGGATGAAGCCGATGGCGAAGGTGAGGGCGCTCATCAGGGGCGAGCCGGTGGCGCGGAAGACGAGGACGGTGAGCGAGATCTCGGCGACGACGATCCCGAGCACGGACAGCAGGTGCGCGGCGAAGACGGGCCGGAACTCCCGGACGCGGAAGATGGAGCGGTAGCCGGCGGGTTCCTTCGCGGAGGCGGGGGCGAGCGCCGGAGCGGGGGCGGGGGCAGGAGCGGGCTCGGAGGCCCCCGGCCCGGGTCCCGACCCGGACACGGCGGAGGCGGAGTCCCGCACGGAGCCAGGGGCCCCCTGGGGTGTGGTCCGGGGTTCGGCGGGGGGTGTGCCCGGGTCGACGGTGGTCATACGGATCACCTTGGCGACGCCTAGGCTGGGACGACAGAGATTCGTCCCAGCCCGAATCACCGCGGCCACCCCGCCTCGCCCCGGGCCCCTCGGCGGCTCGGGTGATCCGGTGATCCGGGGCCCGGCGGCCGGATGCGCCCCGGGGGCGGTCCGGTCCGTTCCGCCCGAACCCCGGAGGGCCCCGTGACGTTCCACTATCGCTTCGGTCCCGCGGACCTGATGCGCTGCCGCTTCTCCATCTCTCCCCGCTGGGAGACGCAGGAGGCGGTACGGGTCCTGCTGGATCCTCGGCGGCACGCCTACCACCTGCCCTGGCTCCGGCAGATCCGCGCGGCGGCGGCCGGGCTGGACCTGCGTCCGCTGTGGCTGCTGATGCCACGTGCCGGGCACAATCCGGATTTCCTCAGTCCGCCGCCGGCGGGCCCCTCCGTCACCTTCGAGGAGGAGCTGGCGCGGGTCCGGGCCGCCGATCCGCAGGCGGCCGAGGACGACCTGCGACGCTCCCTGGTGTGCACCCCGGGAGCGCTGGAGAGCGAGGCCGGGCAGCGGATGCTGGCCGATCCGGCGCGGGCGGTCCAGGAGTTGGCCGACCTGATGGAGGCGGCCTGGCACGCGCTGGTCGCCCCGCACTGGCCCCGGCTGCGGGCGCTCCTGGAGGCCGACATCCTCTTCCACTCGCGGCGGCTGGCGGCGGGCGGGCTGGAGGCGCTCTTCGACGGCCTCCACCCGGACCTGCGCTGGTCGGGCGACACCCTGACGATCGACCGCCGCAACCACCACGACCGCTCGCTCGACGGCCAGGGGCTCCTGCTCATGCCGAGCGCGTTCGTCTGGCCGGAGGTGGTCGGGGGCTACGACCCGCCGTGGCAGCCGACGCTGGCGTACCCGGCCCGCGGCATCGGCGCCCTGTGGACGGCCTCGGCGGGCCCGACCCCGCGGGCCCTCGCGCGGCTATTGGGCCGCGCCCGCGCCGACGTCCTCTGCGCGCTGAGCGATCCGGCCTCGACCACGGCCCTGGCCCACCGCCTGGGCCTCGCCCCTTCCACGGTCTCGTCCCACCTGAAGGCCCTTCAGGGCGCGGGCCTCCTGGTCGCGTCCCGCCACGGCCACCAGATCCTCTACGAACGCACCCCCCTGGCCATCGCCCTGACCGCGGGTCCGACGGCCGGGGCGTAGGCCGACGCCCGCACACCCGCACGCATGCCCACCCACCCCACCCCGCGCGGCGGTGTCGCGGCCGGGCCCGAATGACCGTCATGTCACGATATCCCGGTCCGCTGCCCGCCCCTTCGCCCCGAGGAAGCCGCCGGATGCCAGTCCGTCGCAGAGCCCGCACCCCCCTCACCACCGCCGTCGTCCTTGCCCTCGCCCTCACCGCACCGGCCTGCAGCAACGCCCCCGCCGCGCGGCCGGAATCCGCGCCGCCCGAGCGCCCGGCGGCCGTCGGCATCCTCGACGAGTCGCCGTTCTGGGTGGACCCGCAGAGCGACGCGGCCCGGCAGGTCGCCGCCTGGGAGGCGCAGGGGCGCAACGGCGACGCCCAGGTCCTCCGGCGGATCTCCGACCGGCCGATGTCCCTGTGGGGTCCCGGGGACGACCCCGGCCCCCAGATCCGCCGGGCCGGGGAGAGCGCCCGCGCGGCCGGCCGCACGCTCGTCCTCACCGCGTACAACATCCCGTACCGCGACTGCGGCCAGCACTCCGCCGGCGGCGCGGCCGGGGCCGCCGCCTACCGCAGCTGGATCGGTGCCTTCGCCGACAACATCGCCGACAACAAGGCCCTGGTCATCCTGGAGCCCGACGCGGTCCCGCACGTCGTCGACGGCTGCACCCGGGCCGACCACCACGACGAGCGCCTGCGCCTGCTCTCCGAAGCCGTCGACCGGCTCAAGCGCAACAAGAACACCAAGGTCTACCTGGACGCCGGCAACCCGGACTGGATCCCGGACCCGATGAAGCTGGTCGGTCCCCTCTACCGGGCCGGGCTCGAGCACGCCGACGGGTTCTCCCTCAACGTCTCCAACTTCCAGCCCGACACGGCCGCCCGGGAGTACGGAGCGGCGATCTCCAAGGCGGCCGGGGGCAAGCACTTCGTCATCGACACCAGCCGCAACGGCGCCGGCCCGCTCCCGGGCGCCGACCGGGCACATTCCTGGTGCAACCCGCCGGGCCGGGCGCTGGGGACGCCCCCGACCGACCGGACGGGCGACCCGCTCGTGGACGCGTACCTGTGGATCAAACGCCCCGGCGAGTCCGACGGCCCCTGCCGCGGCGGTCCGCCGGCGGGCACGTGGTGGCCGGACTACGCCCTGGGCCTGGCCCGCCGCTCCACCGACCAGTAGTGCCGTGGCCGGGCGGTGTTCAGCCGGAGGAGTCCGCCCGGACGCGTATCCACTTCGCCACCGACGGGGTCCCGTCCGCGTCCGTCACGAAGAGCATGTACCAGCCGGGCGGCACCAGGGTCGGGTCCGCCGGCACGGTGACCGTCACCGTGCCGGACGCCTTCTCCAGCCCGAGTTCGACCGACCGCTGCTCCACGTCCGTGGTGTGCGTGACCGCGCTCGGCCGCATCAGGCGGGCCCGCTCGATGCGCCGCGCCCCCTTCGCCTCGAAGGTGGCGCGGCCGCCGGGGCGGACCTCCTCGGGCCCCCTGCCGAGGACCGGCCGCAGCGCCGGGTCCCGGTACAAGTAGGGCGGGGTGTACACCTCCAGCCGGTGTTCGAACCTGCCCAGTCTGGTGTTGTCCTTGTCCGCGAAGAGCGGGTCGGAGCCGAAGGTGGCCACCCTGCCGTCGGGCAGCAGCAGCGCCTCGGAGTGGTAGTTGCGGCCCACCGTCGGATCGGCCGCGGCCACGAAGGAGTCCGTGCGCGGGTGGTAGAACTGCGCCTTGCGGATGTCGCTGGCGCCCCGGCCCCGGTAGTCGGCGGAGCCGCCCGTCGTGAAGACCGAGTCGTCGGGGAGCAGCACGCTGCTGAGGTAGCGGACGCCGCGGGGCAGCCGGGCCGTCGAGCGGAAGACCGGCTCGGCCTCCTTGAGGTCGACGACCGCGGTGCGGGCGGTGGCGAGCTTGGACTCGCCGACCCCGCCCCCGCCGAGCACCATCACCTTCTGGTCCTGCGCCGGCGGGAGCAGCACCGAGGAGGAGGTTTCCAGCTGGTCGGGGTCGGCCAGTCCGCCGACCTTCCGGAACCGGTTCGCCGTCAGGTCCCACAGGCCCGGCTCGCGCCCCTTGTCCTTGGGCCCGTAGCCCGCGTTGGAGCCGGTGTAGAGGAGTTCGCCGCCCTGGGTGAGGAAGAGGGCGGGGTAGGTGGGGAAGTAGTGGGAGGGCCCCTTGGACCACTTCTTCGTGCGGGGGTCGTAGTACTCGTTGTCGCCGGGTACGACGTCACCCACGTCGTTGAGCCCGGACACCGCGAGGACCCGTCCGTCCTGGAGGCCGACCAGGGTCGGGTACCAGCGGGCGTCCTTCATCGGGTCGACCGGGACGTACTTCTCCGCCTTGGGGTCGAACTCGTAGGCGGACTTGATGCCCTGGAAGTCCTGCTTGTCGGCGCTGAGCCGTTCCGCGAGCCCGTAGACGTCGTTCGCGTCCTTGCCGGTGAGACCGGCCACCGCGTACTGCGCGGCCTGGGTCGTCAGCCCGGCGGCGCCCCGCTCCACCGCCTCCACGAAGACCCGGGCCTCGGCGGCGACCACCTTGGTCTTCCACGGCAGCACCTGCCCGCCGCGCCCGCGGGCGATCTCGAACCGGCGGGTGGCCCTGGGGACGGTGACGTCGAACTTCGACACGTACTCGACGCCCGAAGGGGACCGGAAGACGGTCCCCTTCGGCAGTCTGACCGCCTTGTCCGGGTTCTCGTTCTTGACCCTCATGCCGCCGCCCGCGCGGGTGACCTTGCCGTCGAGGACCTCGTAGCGAGCCGTCCCGCCGGCCACGAGCAGCTGTCCGTCGGGGAGTTGGCTGTGTCCGGAGCAGAAGAAGTCCTCGGGCGTCGGGATCTTCTTGAAGGTGTCGTCCTTCGGGTCCCACAGGACGGTGGAGAAGGTGCCGTTGTCGAAGTTGCGCTGGTCGTTGCCGGAGCCGGCGATGAGCAGGACCTTGCCGGTGTGCAGCAGCGCCGCGTGCATCGCGTTGATCTTGTACTCGTCGGGGAGGCCGATCAGCGCCCAGGAGCCGTACTGGGCGCGGTAGCCCGGCCGCCCGATCTTGTACGCGTGGTACCTGGCCTCGGCGAAGGAGAGCGCGGCGGGCGCGTTGAGCGCGAGGAGCAGCAGGGCGGCCCCCGCCCCCAGGACGGTCTTCCTGAACTGCTGCGACGGCCGGTACCCCATGGCTCAGTCCCCTCCCGTGATCGCCGCGTACGCGGGCTCCGGCTCCTCGCCCGGTCCGGGGCCGCCGCCCCGCACGGCCGGGCCGGGGCCGCCCCGCCCGCCGTGCCCGGGGCCGCCCCGCACGGC
>NZ_JAGGOW010000058.1 GCF_018614135.1 Streptomyces sp. ISL-66 | reverse complement strand
CGCCCGCCCCGGCGGGCGCCGGCCCGACGCCCGGCACGGCCGCCGGCGCCGGGCAGGTCCAGGCGATGTGGCCGTCCGTCCTGGAAGCCGTCAAGAACCGCCGCCGCTTCACCTGGATCCTGCTCAGCCAGAACGCCCAGGTCGCCGGCTTCGACGGCACCACCCTCCAGCTCGGCTTCCCCAACGCCGGCGCCCGTGACAATTTCGCGAGCAGCGGCAGCGAGGACGTGCTCAAGGCGGTCCTCGCCGAGCAGTTCCAGGTCAACTGGAAGATCGAGGCCGTCCTCGGCGGTGGCGCCCAGCCGACGGGGCCCGTCTCCGCCTCGTCCTACGGGGCCCCGCCCGCGCCCGCCCACAGCCCGCCGCCGGCCCAGCAGCCCCCGGCCGCCCCCCAGCAGGCGCAGCCCCCGCAGCAGCAGACCCCGTACCAGCAGGCTCCGTACCAGCAGTCCGCGCCGCAGCAGCCCCCGGCGCGGCAGGCGCCCCAGCCGGTCGCGCCCGAGGACGACGTGCCGGAGGACGACGACCCCGACCTCGTCGACTCGGCGCTGACCGGGCACGAGCTGATCGTGCGCGAGCTCGGAGCCACCGTTGTAGAGGAATATACGAACGAGTAGGCGGGCCTCCTTGGTGGCCCGCACGAAAGAGAATCCGGAGCGCGGGCTACCCTTCATGCCGTGAAGGTCCTCGTCATCGGCGGCGGCGCCCGCGAACATGCCCTGTGCCGCTCTCTGTCCCTCGATCCCGACGTCAACGCGCTGTACTGCGCTCCAGGCAACGCCGGCATCGCCGAGGTGGCCGAACTCCGCCCGGTCGACGCCCTCGACGGTGAAGCCGTCGCCCGCCTCGCCACCGAGCTCCGCGCCGACCTGGTCGTCGTCGGCCCGGAGGCCCCGCTCGTCGCCGGGGTCGCCGACGCCGTCCGCGCGGCCGGCATCCCGGTCTTCGGCCCGTCCGGCGAAGCGGCGCAACTGGAGGGCTCCAAGGCCTTCGCCAAGGACGTGATGGCCGCGGCCGGCGTCCCGACGGCGCGCAGCTACGTGTGCACCACCCCGGAAGAGGTGGACGAGGCCCTCGACGCCTTCGGCGCCCCGTACGTCGTCAAGGACGACGGCCTCGCCGCCGGCAAGGGCGTCGTTGTCACCGACGACCTGGCCGCGGCCCGCGCCCACGCGCTGAGCTGCGACCGCGTCGTCATCGAGGAGTTCCTCGACGGCCCCGAGGTCTCCCTCTTCGCCATCACCGACGGCGTCACCGTGCTCCCGCTCCAGCCCGCGCAGGACTTCAAGCGCGCGCTCGACGGCGACGAGGGCCCCAACACCGGCGGCATGGGCGCGTACTCCCCGCTCCCCTGGGCCGACCCGAAGCTCGTCGACGAGGTCATGGCGAGCGTCCTGCAGCCGACCGTGGACGAACTGCGCCGCCGCGGCACCCCCTTCTCCGGGCTGCTCTACGCGGGCCTCGCGATCACTTCGCGCGGCGTGCGGGTCATCGAGTTCAACGCCCGCTTCGGCGACCCCGAGACGCAGGTGGTCCTGGCCCGGCTGCGGACCCCGCTCGCGAGCGTGCTGCTGAATTCCGCCAACGGCACCCTGCACACCGAGCCGCCGCTCAGCTGGCGCGAGGACGCGGCCGTCACCGTCGTCATCGCCTCCCACAACTACCCGGAGACCCCGCGCACCGGGGACCCCATCGAGGGCCTGGCCGAGGTGGCCGAGCAGGACGCCCCCGACGCGTACGTTCTGCACGCCGGGACCCGGCGCGAGGGCGACGCGGTCGTCAGCGCGGGCGGCCGCGTGCTGTCGGTGACGGCGACCGGTTCCGATCTGGCAGAGGCCAGGACGAGGGCGTATAAGGCCGTCGCGCGGATCAGGCTCGACGGCTCGCAGTACCGCACGGACATCGCGGCCAAGGCCGCCGAAGGCGCCTGAGCGCCGCCGACCAGCGGGATCTCACGGACGCGGGTCCGGCACGCACCTGGTGCGGCCGGGCCCGCGGGCGTATCCGCGTGCGAGTGCATCCCGCCGCGTTCGAACGCACCCACCTTTACCCAAAGCCATTCCATCGGGTGATCGTCCCCCCGTCCGCCTGACGGCCGGGCCCGCCCCAACTATGGTGCGGCGCAAGCATTCCGGCTCTCATTCCGGCACTTGGCCCACCGGCATTGCGATGTCAGTGGCTGGTGTCACAGTGGGGGAGTGAGCAACGCCGCCGCAGGGCAGAGGGGGGTGAGGTCCGGCCGTGTCCGGAACAGGTTCGATCGCTGAAGCGGGCACACCGTCCGCACGTTCCCGCGCCTTGGCAGTGCTGCGCGTGCGCAGCAGGGCCCTGGCCGTCGGGCTGCTGCCCGCCGCCCTCGCGGTGGTGCTGGTGGCCGCCCGGATGACGGGCCGCCTCGTCGGCGACCCATGGCCGGCGGTGACCCTCGCCGTGTGCCTGGTCGCCGCGGTCGTCCTCCTCGTCGGCGGGACCTTCGCCGCCGTGGTCCTGCGGGCGAGTCCCGCCGTGACCCCGACCGTGCCGCTGTCGGAGGCCTCCGCCCCCGATCTCTACCGGCTCGTACGGGACCTGGCGGACCGGATGGACGTCCCGGCGCCCTCCGCGATAGCCCTGACGCCCGACTGCGACAGCTGGCTCGAGGACCGCACCCACCCGGCCCACCGCCGTGCCCGCACGCGCATATCGAGCGGGGCCGCCGGAGCCGGTGGACCGTCCGGGCCGATCGGTCCGGAGTCGGAGCCCGGCGCCGCGCCCGTCCTCGTGATCGGCTCGCCGTTCCTGTGGTGGATGCGCGTCGCGGAGCTCCGCGCCGTGCTCGCGCCCGTCGTCGCCGGTACGGGACCGTCCGCGCACCCGGACATAGCCGACGCACGCGGATTCGTCCGCGGCCTCGACGCCGCCGTGGACGTGGGCAACCGTCGCTTCCTCGGCTGGATCGCCGCCCCCGCCCGGCTGCTGCTGCGGCTGTGCCGGGTCGACGCCGCCGAGATGGAGCGCGGGGTCGCCGCCGCCGCGTCGGATCGCGCACAGGCTGTGGACTACGGGCTGCGCATCGTCGCCCAGGAGCAGGTCGGGCTGGCGTACGCCGGCTGGGACCGGCTGCTGACCCGCGTCGCGCTGCCCGCCTGGCGGATGGGCCGCTGGCCCGCCCGCCTCGACGCGGGCGTGGTCTCCGCGCTGACCGAGCTGTCCCGGCGCGACCGGCTGGCCGACGGGTTCACCTCGCGGCTGGGCGAGCGCCCGGCGTGCGATCTGCTGGAGCAGCCGGGGGTGGTGGACGAGGCCGCCTCGCTGCTGGCCGCGCGACTGTTCCACGGAGGCCCCGCCGAGGCCGGGCCGGACTGGTCCCCGGTGGACTGGGCGGCGTACCCGGAGGAAGTCGTCGACCGCAAGTGGCGCACGGAGGCCGCCCGGCTGCTGGCGGCACTGGACGCCCTGTCCGCGCCGGCCGCTTCCACGGTGGAGCGGGTGCTGTCGTACCTCTCGTCCCCGGCCACGACCGACGGCGGGACCCAGAAGGGCGCCCCGGCGGGCGCCACGGCCGTGACCCCGGAAACAGCCGAGGACATCCAGCCCGGCACACAGCCCGGCACACAGCCCGGCACGTCGAGCCGCGCCGACGCACTGGCCGGGCGGCTGAGCGGGGACCTCGCGCGGGAGGCCGTACCGGCCGAGACCGCGCGCGGTGCGAACGCGGTGCCGCTGTTCCCCCTGGAGGCACCGCGCAGCGGCCGGGACCTGCTGGCGGACCACGTGCTGGCGCTGGTGTGCTGCGCGGCGGTCGACTTCGCCGGAGCCGCCCCCGGGCTGGACTGGCTGGACGGTCCCGTGCTGCTGGTCGGGGGAGCCCGGCGTGCGGACCTCGCGCCGCGGGTGCTCTCGCTCGTGGAGGACGGCGACTCCGGGCCCCTGCGGGAGTGGCTCGCCGAGGTCGGAGTCCGCCCGGAGAAGCCGGTCCGGCTGGTCTAGTGCCGTGGCCGGAAGGTTTGCGGTGCCGGGCGTCACGATCCGGTGAACCCGGTGAACCCGGTGAACCTTTCGGGCGAAGGGTGAAGGTCTGGCCGTCGGCTGAACTTTTAGCGACGAAGGGTGACGGACTGCGTGCGTTATGTGATGTGCTGGGACCGGTCGTGGCGTTCGGGGGAGCGAGGGAGGGGAACGGTGTGAGTGCGGAGCAGATCCGGCGCTGGGAGTCAGGTGCGCTCGCGCACGCGGTGACCGACCCCTTCGGACAGGGCCCCCTGCCGTGGTTCCGGGGCAGCGAGCTCTACTACGACGACCACGGACAGGTCGTCCCCTGGTACGTCGATCCCGCGCTCGCCTCCGGGCAGATCCCCCGGGCCCGGAGCAACGGCGGCCCCCGTACCGCCGATGACGTGCACCGGCAGATCAAGGGGTTCACCTCCACCGGAGCCGTCACCCCGGGCGAGGCCATCGACTTCCACATCACCGTGGACCCGCCGCAGCAGTTCTCCGTCGACGTGTACCGCATCGGGCACTACGGCGGCGACGGCGCCTCCAAGATCACCACCAGCCCCCGGCTCTCCGGCATCGTCCAGCCCGCGCCCCTCACGGCCGACCGCACCGTCTCCTGTCACCACTGGTGGCAGTCCTGGCGGCTCCAGGTCCCCTCCTACTGGAGCGTCGGGGCGTACGTGGCCGTGCTGACGACCGCCGACGGATACCGCTCGCACATCCCCTTCACGGTGCGGGACGAACACCCGGCGGACCTGCTGCTCCTGCTCCCCGACATCACCTGGCAGGCCTACAACCTCTACCCGGAGGACGGCCGGACGGGCGCCAGCCTCTACCACGCCTGGGACGAGGAGGGCCGGCTGCTCGGCGAGCGCGACGCCGCGATCACCGTCTCCTTCGACCGTCCCTACGCCGGCGCCGGCCTGCCCCTCCACGTCGGCCACGCCTACGACTTCATCCGCTGGGCCGAGCGCTACGGCTACGACCTGGCCTACGCCGACGCCCGCGACCTGCACGCCGGCCGCGTCGACCCCACCCGCTACCGCGGCCTGGTCTTCCCCGGCCACGACGAGTACTGGTCCGCCCCCATGCGCCGCACCGTCGAGCGCGCCCGGGACCACGGCACCTCGCTCGTCTTCCTCTCCGCCAACACCATGTACTGGCAGGTCGAGCTCTCCCCCTCCCCGTCGGGTGTCGACGACCGGCTCCTCACGTGCCGAAAACGCCGCGGTCCCGGCCGCTCCAGCCTCTGGCGCGAAGTCGACCGCCCGGAGCAGCAGTTGCTCGGCATCCAGTACGCGGGCCGGGTCCCGGAGCCCGCTCCCCTCATCGTGCGCAACGCCACGCACTGGCTCTGGGACTCCACCGGCGCCTGCGAGAACGACGAGCTGCCCGGCCTGGTCGCCGGTGAAGCCGACCGGTACTTCCCGCGCACGCAGCTCCCCGAGCACCAGAGCCGGATGCTGCTCGCGCACTCCCCGTACGAGGACGGCGAAGGGCACCGCCGCCACCAGGAGACCTCGCTCTACCGGGCGCCCAGCGGCGCGCTCGTCTTCGCCTCCGGCACCTTCGCCTGGTCCCCGGCCCTCGACCGCCCCGGGCACGTGGACGAGCGGGTGCAGCGGGCCACCGCCAACCTCCTCGACCGGATCTGCAAGCGGGACTGACCGGGGGCCCCGCCCGGACCCGTTGTCCCCGCACGCGGAGCGGTGCGGGAGAATGGGACCGCGCTCGTACAGAACCACAGGGAGACTCCGTGCCCGGATTCGTCGAAAAGCCCGAGCCGGTGCAGGTGCCCGGCCTCGTCCACCTCCACACCGGCAAGGTCCGCGACCTCTACCGCGACGAGGACGACAACCTCGTCATGGTCGCCAGCGACCGCATCTCCGCCGCCGACTGGGTGCTGCCCACCGAGATCCCGGACAAGGGCCGGATCCTGACCCAGCTCTCCCTGTGGTGGTTCGGCCAGCTCGCGGACCTCGTCCCGAACCACGTCATCAGCACCGAGCTGCCCGCCGGCGCCCCCGCCGACTGGGCGGGCCGCGCCCTGGTCTGCCGGAACCTCCACATGGTCCCCGTCGAGTGCGTGGCCCGCGGCTACCTGACCGGCTCCGGCCTCGCCGAGTACAAGCAGACCCGTACGGTCTGCGGCCTGGCCCTGCCCGAGGGCCTCGTCGACGGCTCCGAGCTGCCCGGCGCGATCTTCACCCCGGCCGCCAAGGCCGAGGTCGGCGAGCACGACGAGAACGTCTCCTACGAGGAGGTCGCGCGCACCGAGGGCGCCGAGACGGCGGCGCTGCTGCGCCAGACCACCCTCGCCGTGTACGGCCGGGCCCGGGACATCGCCCGCGACCGCGGCATCATCCTGGCGGACACCAAGTTCGAGTTCGGTTTCGACAAGGACGGCACCCTGGTCGCCGCCGACGAGGTGCTGACCCCGGACTCCTCGCGCTTCTGGCCGGCCGACCTGTGGGAGCCGGGCCGCAGCCAGCCGTCCTTCGACAAGCAGTACGTCCGCGACTGGCTGGCCTCCCCGGCCTCCGGCTGGGACTCGAAGGGCGAACTCCCGCCGCCGCCCCTCCCGCAGGAGGTAGTGGAGCGGACCCGCGCCAAGTACGTCGAAGCCTACGAGCGGCTGACCGGCCAGCACTGGGCCTGAGGCCGAACCGGGAAGGGGCCCCGCACCAGGGGCCCCGACCGGGGCCCGGGAGCCCGCGCCTCCAGTCCCCCCGGAGCCGGAAACGAGAGAAACCCCCCGGTCCGAGGACCGGGGGGTTTCTTCACTACAGAGCGGACAACGCGACTCGAACGCGCGACATCCACCTTGGCAAGGTGGTGCTCTACCAACTGAGCTATGTCCGCATGCGCCGTAGCGCGAGAACTACTATACCCAACCTCTGGCCCGTGCGAGACGCACCGCCGTGTGCCGGTTCTCGGCCCCCAGCTTCGACGCCGCCGAGGACAGGTAGTTCCGTACCGTTCCCGGCGACAACGAGGCCCGCTCGGCGATCTCCGCGATGGGCGCCCCGTCCCCGGCCAGCTCCAGTACCTCCGCCTCCCGGGCGGTCAGCGGAGAGTCCCCCGCGCTGATCGCGTCGGCCGCCAGATCCGGGTCCACGTAACGGCCTCCGGCGTGCACGGTCCGGATCAGCTCGGCCAGCCGCTGCGCGGAGACCGTCTTCGGCGCGAAGGCCCGTACGCCCGCCGCGAGGGCCCGCTTCAGGTGGCCCGGGCGCCCGTGACTGGTCACGATCATGGTCTTGCAGTCGGGGAGCGCGGCCCGCAGGGATGTGGCCACGCTCACACCGTCCGCCCCCGGCATCTGAAGGTCCAGGACCGCGACGTCCGGCCGGTGGGCCAGCGCCATCGCGAGCGCCTCCGGCCCCGAGGCCGCCTCCGCGACGACCAGCAGGTCGTCCTCCAGTCCCAGCAGCGCGGCGAGCGCGCCCCGGATCAGGTGCTCGTCGTCGGCCAGCAGGACCCGTACGGGACTCACGCGCGTGCCTCCAGTTCCCGGACCGGTCCGGTCCGTGCCGGGCCGGGTATCTCGGCCCGCAGCCGGAACCGGCCGCCGGCGACCGGGCCGGCCTCCAGCGTGCCGTCGAGCACCGCGAGCCGTTCCCGCAGGCCCGCGAGCCCCGAGCCCGGCGGTCCGGCCGGCACCTTGGGGGCTCCGTCGTTCTCGACCACCAGCGTCAGCGCGCCCGAGGGCTCCGCCGTGAGCCGGATCACGCAGGTGCGGGCGTCGCCGTGGCGCAGCACGTTCGTCGTGGCCTCGCGCACCACCCAGCCGAGCGCCGACTGGGCTTCGGCGGGCAGCGCGCGGCCCTGCTCGTACTCCACCCGGCAGTCCATCCCGGCGGCGTGCAGCACCCCCCGGGCGCCCTCCAGCTCCACGGCGAGGTCCGCCTCTCGGTAGCCGCGGACCACGTCGCGGACCTCCTTCTGGGACTCCCGGGCGATCCGCTGCACCTCGACCATCTGGTCCACGGCCTCGGGGCGCTCGCGCCGGGCCAGCTGGACCGCCAGCTCGCTCTTGAGGGCGATCACCGCGAGGTTGCGGCCCATCACGTCGTGCAGGTCCCGCCCGAAGCGCAGCCGCTCCTCGGCCACGGCGAGCCGCGCCTGGAGCTCGCGCGCGCGGTCCAGCTCGTACACGATGGTGAGCAGCCATCCGGAGAACCCGCAGGCCGCGCTGAGGAAGAAGCCGGTCAGCAGCACGGCGACCGCGGTGCCGGCCGCCTCGTCGGCCGGTGTCCCGAAGGCGAGCGCGGCCAGGGCGACGAAGGTGGCGGCGGCCGGGGCCAGGAGGCTCCTGTGCCGGACCTCGCGCAGGCACAGGACGAGCGTGCCGCCGGCGAAAGAGGTCATCCCCGCGACGAGGGTCGGTGCCACCGTCGGATCGTCGGTGCGGCCGCTCGCGCGCAGGGCCAGGACGGCGATCACCGCCGCGGCGGTCAGGGCGGTGGTGACGACCGCGAGCCGTACGGGGCGCTCGCGCCGGCCCACGATCCAGTCCAGGGCCCGGGAGGAGAGGAAGCCGACGAGCACGGAGTGCGCGCACACGGTGACGAAGAGCGTGAGCGCGACCGCGGGGGAGGTCTTTCCGGCCATGGAGCCCAGGGCGGCCAGCCCGATCGAGAAGATCTCGATGACCACGAAGAAGTGGAACGACCAGCGCGTGTACAGCTCGACCTTCCCCGCGCTGCTGCGGTTCTTCCACCACCCGGTGAGTTTCATGGCCCCAGTCTCGCGGCGGCGCGGCCGGACGGGCCATGACACATGTCATCGGCTCCCGTGAATCGGGACATCGCGGCATCGGGCCATGGACATCGGCATGACTTCGGCACGGACATCGGCATGGACATCGGCTTGGACTTCCGGACTTCGGGGACATACGACAAAGGCCCCGATCAATGATCGGGGCCTTCATACTCTGAGCGGACGACGCGACTCGAACGCGCGACATCCACCTTGGCAAGGTGGTGCTCTACCAACTGAGCTACGTCCGCACACGCGACACAACAACTGTCGTGCGATGCGTGCATCACTCTACCCGATCCACGAACGTGATCGGTAAAGCGATGCAGAGCGGGTGACAGGGATCGCACACTGCGCCTTCCCCCTGGAAGGGGGATGTTCTACTACTGAACTACACCCGCACGACCTTCGGGTTCGGCTTGCGGCCGCGCCCTTGGCGTGATCCACACACTAGCGGACCGGTGGGGGTGGATGGCAAATCGGCTCTCAGTGAGCGGCGTTGTACTCCTCGTAGACCTTCTTCGGGATCCGCCCCCGCGGCGGGACGTCGAGCTGGTTGGAGCGGGCCCAGGCGCGGACGACCGCCGGGTCGGGGGCGATGGCGGTGTGCTTGAAGGCCTTGCCGGAGCGCGCCTGGCGGCGGCCGGCCGCCACGAACGGGGCCAGGCTCTTCCGCAGTTTCTTTGCGTTGGCCACATTGAGGTCGATCTCGTACGACTTACCGTCCAGCCCGAAGACGACCGTTTCCGATGCTTCTCCGCCATCGATGTCGTCGGAGATCGTGACTACTACGCGCTGTGCCACGGATATCGGTCCCTTCGCGCGACCCCGGTCCCCGCTGACGTGCGGCGATGGAGCGGTGATGTCGCCTGTGTGGATGTTTCGGGGCAATGCGTCTTTCCGCCTCCGCCGCGCAGCCGAAAATGCCGACGCATCGGAGGAATCCTTTGTACCCCGATTCTCATTGCATTGCGAAGCCCAGTTAATTCTCTCCGCGTGTCCCGACGCAATCCCGGGCGCGTGGTTTTCCGGTGGATTTTGCGAAGCGTTGGTGAAGCCGAAACGGCCCGGCGATCACGGACGAACGATATCTACCCGCGTAGAAATTTTCGCCGGGTACGCTGAGGGAACCGCCTTCGCACCAACCACCACACGGGAGTGCCAGTGGCACGCGTCGTAGTCGACGTCATGCTCAAGCCGGAGATCCTCGACCCTCAGGGCCAGGCGGTGCAGCGTGCACTGCCGCGCCTGGGATTCGAGGGAATCGCCGACGTCCGCCAGGGGAAGCGCTTCGAACTGGAGGTGGAGGGCCCGGTCGACCAGGCCGCCCTCGACCGCATCCACAAGATGGCCGAAACCTTCCTCGCCAACACCGTCATCGAAGACTTCACCGTGAAGGTCGAGGCCTGACGGTGACCACTCGCATCGGAGTCGTCACGTTCCCCGGAACGCTCGACGACCGTGACTCGCTGCGCGCCGTCCGCCTCGCGGGCGCCGAGCCGGTCTCGCTCTGGCACCGCGACAAGGACCTGCACCAGGTCGACGCGGTCGTCCTCGCGGGCGGCTTCTCCTACGGGGACTACCTGCGCGCCGGGGCCATCTCCCGCTTCTCGCCGGTGATGGAGACCATCATCGAGCAGGCCAAGGGCGGCATGCCCGTCCTCGGCATCTGCAACGGCTTCCAGATCCTCACCGAGGCCCACCTGCTGCCGGGGGCGATGCTCCGCAACACCGACCTGCACTTCATCTGCCGCGAGCAGAAGCTGCGGGTGGAGAACGCGGAGACCGCGTGGACCGGCGACTACACCGCCGGCCAGGAGATCTCCGTACCGCTCAAGAACATGGACGGCCGCTACGTGGCCGCCGAGCGGGTGCTGGACGAACTGGAGGCCGAAGGACGAGTGGCCTTCCGGTACGTCGTCGGCGGTGAAGCCGCCGACGGACACGGCAACCCGAACGGCTCGCTGCGCGACATCGCGGGCATCACCAACGCCGCGGGCAACGTCGTCGGCCTCATGCCGCACCCCGAGCACGCGGTCGAGCCGCTGATCGGGACGGGCCGCACCGACGGCCTCCCGTTCTTCACCTCGGTCCTGAAGAAGCTGGTCAACGCATGAGCCTCGACACGGTCAAGAACGCGACGGAGACCCCGGACGCCTCCCAGCCCTGGAAGGAACTCGGCCTCAAGGAGGACGAGTACGCCCGCATCCGCGAGATCCTCGGCCGCCGCCCCACGGGCGCCGAGCTCGCCATGTACTCCGTCATGTGGTCCGAGCACTGCTCGTACAAGAGCAGCAAGATCCACCTGAAGCAGTTCGGCGAGAAGGCCCCCGAGAACACGGCCATGCTCGTCGGCATCGGCGAGAACGCGGGCGTCGTCGACGTCGGCCAGGGCTACGCGGTCACCTTCAAGGTCGAATCGCACAACCACCCGTCGTACATCGAGCCCTACCAGGGCGCGGCCACCGGCATCGGCGGCATCGTCCGCGACATCCTCGCCATGGGCGCCCGCCCCGTCGCCGTCGTCGACCCGCTGCGCTTCGGCGCGGCTGACCACCCCGACACCAAGCGCGTCCTGCCGGGCGTCGTCGCCGGCATCGGCGGCTACGGCAACTGCCTGGGCCTGCCGAACATCGGCGGCGAGGTCGTCTTCGACGCCTGCTACCAGGGCAACCCGCTGGTCAACGCCGGCTGCATCGGCGTGATGAAGCACGAGGACATCCACCTCGCCAAGGCGTCCGGCCCCGGCAACAAGGTCATCCTCTACGGTGCCCGCACGGGCGGCGACGGCATCGGCGGCGTCTCCGTACTGGCCTCCGAGACCTTCGACTCCACCGGGCCGGCCAAGCGCCCGGCCGTCCAGGTCGGCGACCCGTTCCAGGAGAAGCTCCTCATCGAGTGCACCCTGGAGATCTTCAAGGCCGACCTGGTCTCCGGCATCCAGGACCTCGGCGGCGCCGGCCTGTCCTGCGCCACCTCCGAGCTCGCCTCGGCCGGCTCCGGCGGCATGCGCGTCGAACTGGACACCGTCCCGCTGCGCGACGCGACGCTCTCGCCCGAGGAAATCCTCATGAGCGAGTCGCAGGAACGCATGTGCGCGATCGTCGAGCCCGCCAACGTGGACGCCTTCATGGCGATCTGCGAGAAGTGGGACGTCATCGCCACCGTCATCGGCGAGGTCACCGACGGCGAGCGGCTGGAGATCTTCTGGCACGGCGAGCAGGTCGTCGACGTCCCGCCGCGCTCCGTCGCGCACGAGGGCCCGACCTACCACCGCCCGTACGCCCGCCCCGAGTGGCAGGACGCCCTCCAGGCCGACGACGCGGGCAAGCTGCCGCGGCCCACGACCTCCGAGGAGCTGCGCGCGCAGGTCCTGGCCCTGGTCTCGTCGCCGAACCAGGCCTCGAAGTCCTGGATCACCGACCAGTACGACCGCTTCGTGCAGGGCAACACGGTGCTCTCGCAGCCCGAGGACGCCGGCATGGTCCGCATCGACGAGGAGACCAACCTCGGCGTCGCCATGGCCACCGACGGCAACGGCCGCTTCGCGAAGCTCGACCCCTACACGGGCGCGCAGCTCGCGCTGGCCGAGGCGTACCGCAACGTCTCCGCGACCGGCGCCAAGCCGCTCGCGATCTCCGACTGCCTGAACTTCGGCTCCCCCGAAGACCCGGGCGTCATGTGGCAGTTCGCCGAGGCCTGCCGCGGCCTCGCCGACGGCTGCCTGGAGCTGGGCACCCCGGTGACCGGCGGCAACGTCTCGCTCTACAACCAGACCGGTGACACCGCGATCCACCCGACCCCGGTCGTGGCGGTCCTCGGTGTGATCGACGACGTCAACCGCCGCACGCCGATGGCGTTCGCGGAGGCCGGCCAGCTGCTGTACCTGCTCGGCGACACCGCCGGGGAGTTCGGCGGCTCCGCCTGGTCCGAGGTCGTCCACCAGCACCTGGGCGGCATGCCGCCCAAGGTGGACCTGGGCCGCGAGAAGCTGCTCGGCGAGATCCTGATCTCGGCCTCGCGCGACGGCATGATCGACGCCGCGCACGACCTGTCCGACGGCGGCGTGATCCAGGCGCTCACCGAGTCCTGCCTGCGCGGCGGCAACGGTGCGCGGATCGTGGTGCCCGAGGCGCTGGACGCCTTCACCTTCCTGTTCTCCGAGTCCGCGGGCCGGGCCATCGTGGCCGTCCCGCGCAGCGAGGAGCTCCGCTTCACCGACATGTGCGGTGCGCGGGGCCTGCCGGCGACCCGGATCGGCGTGGTGGACGGCGACGAGATCGAGATCCAGGGCGAGTTCACCCTCCCCCTGGCGGAGCTCCGCCAGGCCCACGAGGCGACGATCCCGGCCCTGCTGGCCTGAGTCGCCGCTCTTCGTGATCCTCGCTCCGAGCCCCCGTCCGGAAGATCCGGACGGGGGCTCGGGCGTTCCGGGGCCGGGACCCTTGTAGGCGCTCGCGCGAGGACGTAACTTCGCCGCATGCAGCAGGAATTGGATCAAGAGCCGGGCGCGTGCGCCGGTCGGCCCGAACGCCGGCCGGCCGCGTCGGGCAGCCGGTGACCAGGGGGAAGGCGCTCCTGAGCGTCGTCATCGCGGCCGGCCTGGCTCTGGGCGGCTGGGCCCTGTACGACGCGTACCGGACCCGTGAGGACAGCCGGGCGGAGATCACCGAGGCCTGCCAGGGCCTGGTGGACCCGGATGCGGTGATGCGGTTCGGCGGCTCCGGGAACAAGGTGGACGCCGACTCCGCGGGGCAGCACCTGTGCGTGCTGCGCCGGGAGGTGACCTTCGAGGGCCAGGAGGAGATGCACCCGTACTTCTCGCTCACGGTGGCCGCCTCGAACGATGCCGAGCCGGGCGAGAGCCGGTTCGACCTCGGTGTCCGCTCGGTCGCGGTGACCGCGAAGTGCGCCGATCCGGTGAAGTCCGGCGGGGTGACCTCCCTGCGGGTGACCGCCGCCACCGAGTACGACCGCGCGGACCGCGGCGAGCCCGGGACCCTGGCGGCGCTGGCCCGCGGGGCGGCCCTGCGCGCGGCGGCGAAAGCGGGCTGCGAGACCGCCCTGCCCCGAGCGCCGAAGGACTGACGCATCCGGATCCCGAGCCGCCGGGCGAAGTAGGGTCGGCCCCATGCCGCCCGCCAAGAAGAAGCCGCGCACCTACGACCACGCCAAGACCCGCGCGGCCGTCCTCGCGCAGTTCGGGCACGTCCGCGACGCCGTACGGGAGTTGGACGCCGAGCGGCTCGCCCGGCCGAGCGGGGTCGGGGACTGGTCCGTCGCCGAACTCGCCGCGCACATCGCCTGGATCGCCGAATCGCTGGCCGGCGGCCTCGACCGGCCGCCCGCCGCCGTTGCCGAGCTGGCCGCCGCCGAGTGGCCCTTCGCGACGGCCTCCCTCGCCGGGAAGATCGCCGAGGCGGCCAAGGAGACCCTCGAGGGCGCCCCGCTGTCCGAGCTCTACGACGGGGCCGCCGCCCGCTTGGCCGAGGCGCTCGAAAGGAACCCCGGCGGCCGGGTGCTGGACCTGTGGATCGGGGCCATGACCCTGGCCGACTTCCTGGTCACCCGGACCGTCGAGCTCGTCGTCCACACCGAGGACCTGCGCCGCGCCACCGGAATGGACATCCCGATCGACCGACAGGCCCTGGCGGCCTGCACCCGGCTGCTCGCCGACGCCCTGGCGCTCAAGGCGCCGGGCGGCTCGGTGGAGGTGCGCATCCCGCCGTTCGCGGTGGTCCAGTGCATCGAGGGCCCCCGGCACACCCGCGGCACCCCGCCGAACGTGGTGGAGACCGACCCGGTGACCTGGATCCGGCTCGCGACCGGCCGTACGGGCTGGGCCGCCGCGCTGGACGAGGCCCGGGTCCGGGCCAGCGGCGAGCGCGCCGACCTCTCGGCGCTGCTCCCCCTGATGAGCTGACCGGCCGGATGTGCTGACCGGCCGGATGTGCTGACCGGCCGGATGTGCCGACCGGCCGGACGGGCCGGGCGCATGAGCCGACCGGGCGGACGGGCCGACGGGGCGGAACCGCCTCGGCGCGGGATCCGTCCCACCGGTATGCGTACCCTCCGGCACGTCGCCCTCGCCCTCGCGCTCACCGCCGCGACCACGGCCACCGCCGCTGCCTGCGGTGACGGCTCCGGCCCCCGCGGCACGTACCCCGGCAGCGGTTTCTCCGGATCCTGGTCGGTCCAGAGCCTGACCGTGGACGGGAAGACGCTGACCGCTCCCGCCGCCGCCCGGCTGACCGTGGAGCCTGCCCGCAAGGGTCACGACGGGCAGGCCACCGGCAACTACGGCTGCAACGGCTTCACCGCCGCGGTCGTCTTCGACACCGGCTCCACCATGACCGTGACGCCGGGCAGCGTCACCGACATGGCCTGCGCCGACCTGCCGTTCGAGACGGCCTTCGGCAAGCTGTTCCGGGGCCGGCTGACCGTCGAAGGCGGGGCGCAGGAGGTCACCTTGAAGACCCCGGACGGGAACGCGATCGCCTTGACCTCGGAGCCCCGTACTCCTGACGCCCCGCTCATCGCCACCGCCTGGACCGTGAACTCCCTGGTCGACGGCGGTACCACCGCCTCGGTCCCCGCCGGCGCCGAGGGCGCGGCCCGCTTCACCGTCGGCGCCGACGGCTCCGCGAGCGGCAGCCTCGGCTGCAACCGCTTCAACGCCAAGGCCACCGTCGACGGGGACTCGCTCACCTTCGGACCGCTCGCCACGACGCGGATGGCGTGCGAGGGCGCGGTGGGCGACCTGGAGCGGACGCTGACCGACCTGTTCGGCAGCGGCACGCTCCGTTGGAAGATCCACGGCGACGCCCTCGACCTGACGGCGACCACCGGCAAGGGCCTCACCGCCACCGCGGCCTCCGCGGTGGAGTGAGCCCCCGAGCAACCGCCTGCGGGGTCAGCCCGGGTACGGCAGCAGCCCCGCGTCCGTCTTCCCCCAGGCCGCCCGCAGCTCCGCCAGCCGCGCCGGCTCCAGCGCCCAGGATGAACAGGACGTTCGGGCGGCGGGCGCCTCCGAAGGCGCGGCGGGACAGCTTGCTGTTGTACGAAGACACAGGTGCTCCAAGGCGCAGCTCACCCGCCCGCCCCGGGCGGGGCGCGGGACGGCGCGCGGCACGGCAGGGCAGGGCTGGGCGGAGCGGAATTGCGAAAGGGGTAAGAAGAGTTGTGGCTACGCGAAACAGCGACAGATGGCGCGCGCGCCACGGACCAGGTCCACGTGCCGACGCTCTACGAGGGTGACGGAACGGTCACCGAGGGGCTGTATGAGCCGAGAGCCCGTACGAATGCGCTCGTACCTGTCAACAAGGGCATCCGCATACCGAGACCGGGCTGCGCGGTCACCCTCCGTGCTGTGACATTTCCCGGGCGTCCCCAATTCGGACCAGTGGTCGATCTCGCCTACACTCGGAGATGTGCCTCGTGGTGATGGACGACTCAACCACGACCTGCTCCCCGGCGAAAAAGGCCCCCAGGACGCTTGCGGCGTCTTCGGTGTCTGGGCTCCGGGTGAAGAGGTCGCCAAGCTCACCTACTTCGGACTGTATGCACTGCAGCACCGCGGACAAGAGTCCGCGGGCATCGCTGTGAGCAACGGTTCCCAGATCCTCGTCTTCAAGGACATGGGACTCGTTTCCCAGGTCTTCGACGAAACCTCTCTCGGCTCGCTCCAAGGTCATATCGCGGTCGGTCACGCCCGCTACTCGACCACCGGAGCCTCCGTCTGGGAGAACGCCCAGCCGACCTTCCGTGCGACCGCCCACGGCTCCATTGCCCTGGGTCACAACGGCAACTTGGTGAACACCGCCGAGCTCGCCGAGATGGTCGCCGACCTCCCCCGTCAGGACGGCCGTGCCACCCAGGTGGCGGCCACGAACGACACCGACCTGGTCACCGCCCTGCTGGCCGGCCAGACGGACGACGACGGCAAGCCCCTGACCATCGAGGAGTCGGCCACCAAGGTCCTCCCGAAGGTGAAGGGCGCCTTCTCGCTCGTCTTCATGGACGAGGGAACGCTCTACACCGCCCGTGACCCGCAGGGCATCCGCCCGCTGGTCCTCGGCCGCCTCGAGCGCGGCTGGGTGGTCGCGAGCGAGACCGCTGCCCTCGACATCTGCGGCGCCAGCTTCGTCCGCGAGGTCGAGCCGGGCGAGCTCATCGCGATCGACGAGAACGGTCTGCGGAGCTCTCGCTTCGCGGAAGCGAAGCCCAAGGGCTGTGTCTTCGAGTACGTCTACCTGGCGCGCCCGGACACCGACATCGCCGGCCGGAACGTCTACCTCTCGCGCGTCGAGATGGGCCGACGCCTGGCCAAGGAAGCCCCGGCCGACGCGGACCTGGTGATATCGACGCCGGAATCCGGCACGCCCGCCGCCGTCGGATACGCCGAAGCCAGCGGGATTCCGTACGGCGTCGGCCTGGTCAAGAACGCGTACGTGGGCCGGACCTTCATCCAGCCCTCGCAGACGATCCGCCAGCTCGGCATCCGCCTCAAGCTCAACCCCCTCAAGGAAGTCATCCGGGGCAAGCGCCTGGTGGTCGTCGACGACTCGATCGTCCGCGGCAACACCCAGCGCGCCCTGGTCAAGATGCTCCGCGAGGCCGGCGCGGCCGAGGTCCACATCCGGATCTCCTCGCCGCCGGTGAAGTGGCCGTGCTTCTTCGGCATCGACTTCGCCACCCGGGCCGAGCTGATCGCCAACGGCATGTCGGTCGATGAGATCGCCAAGTCGCTGGGCGCGGACTCGCTCTCGTACATCTCGCTCGACGCGATGGTCGAGGCGACCACCATCCAGAAGCCCAACCTCTGCCGTGCCTGCTTCGACGGCGAGTACCCCATGGAACTGCCCGACCCGCAGCTCCTGGGCAAGCAGCTCCTGGAGACGGAGCTGGCCGGCGGCAGCGACGCCGCCGACGCGCTCCGGCGCCCGTAGGCCACACCCCTGTACGGCCGTGACTACGGGGACCGCAACCCCGCGGGCGCGGCCGGGCAGGGGACACGCAGCCTCGCGGGGCTCGCAGCTCCGTGCGGCACGACACCCGTAGGGCCGGCGAGCCCTGTCCACCCTGCTCCACCTGCGCGGGGCCCTGCCTTTGAAGCTTCTCCCGGGGCCCCGCACCACACGCAGCAACGACACGAAAGCTCTCTCCTGTCATGACAGAGAAGACCACCGGTGCCAGCTACGCAGCCGCGGGCGTCGACATCGACGCCGGGGACCGCGCCGTAGAGCTGATGAAGGAGTGGGTGAAGAAGACGCAGCGCCCCGAGGTCCTCGGCGGCCTCGGCGGCTTCGCCGGCCTCTTCGACGCCTCCGCCCTCAAGCGCTACGAGCGCCCCCTGCTCGCCTCCGCCACCGACGGCGTCGGCACCAAGGTGGACATCGCCCGCCGCATGGGCGTCTACGACACCATCGGCCACGACCTGGTCGCGATGGTCATGGACGACATCGTCGTCTGCGGCGCCGAACCCCTCTTCATGACCGACTACATCTGCGTCGGCAAGGTCCACCCCGAGCGGGTCGCGGCCATCGTCAAGGGCATCGCCGAGGGCTGTGTCCTGGCCGGCTGCGCCCTGGTCGGCGGCGAGACCGCCGAGCACCCGGGCCTGCTGGGTCCGGACGACTTCGACGTGGCGGGCGCCGGCACCGGCGTCGTCGAGTACGACGGGCTGCTGGGCGCCGATCGCATCCGTACGGGCGACGCCGTCATCGCGATGGCGTCCTCGGGTCTTCACTCGAACGGGTACTCGCTGGTCCGCCACGTCCTCTTCGACCGGGCCGGAATGTCCCTGGAGGGCCACGTCGAGGAGCTCGGCCGGACCCTCGGCGAGGAGCTGCTGGAGCCCACGAAGATCTACTCGCTGGACTGCATGGCCCTCACCCGCACCGCTGAGGTCCACGCCTACTCCCACATCACGGGCGGCGGCCTCGCGGCCAACCTCGCCCGGGTGATCCCGGACCACCTGCACGCCACGGTCGACCGCTCGACCTGGGCCCCGGGCGCGATCTTCGACCTGGTCGGCAAGGCCGGGCAGGTGGAGCGCCTGGAGCTGGAGAAGACCCTGAACATGGGCGTCGGCATGATGGCCGTGGTCCCGCAGGAGTCGGTGGACGTGGCCCTGACCGCTCTGGGCGACCGGGGCGTCGACGCCTGGGTCGCGGGAGAGATCCAGGGCCGCGGCGACCGCGCCGAGGGCGCGACCATGACCGGCGACTACGCGAGCTGATCAGCGCGGCCGCGTGCGAACAGCACGGAAACCCGGCCCGGGGCGATGCCCTGGACCGGGTTCCGGTGTTTTAGACCTGGCGTGCAGACACCGTGAGAGCGTCAAGCGCCGCGGCGATGCGCAGACGGACCGGACTCCTCGTCCTCGTCCTCGTCGTCATCGTCGTTGTAGAGGGCCGCGTACTTGGCGTACGGGTCCTCTTCATCGTCATCGTCATCGTCCTCGACTTCGACCGGCACGCTGACAGGCAGCGGCGGATCAGTCGGCGATGCGCCCAGCTCATTGGCCAGACGCGACAAGTCAGTCCCGCCGCTGCTGTACTTCAGCTGGCGGGCGACCTTCGTCTGCTTGGCCTTTGCCCGGCCGCGCCCCATGGCTCGACCCCCTCGGTGACGGGGCTCGACGGCCCCAGAGTCTGACACGCGTTCATGGTTCGGAGCGGGCTCTCCGTGGAGAGACCGTCCGTAGGGGTTTAACGGTACCTGCTTCCGCGGCCATACGGTACGTCGCCCGCATGACGCGCCCCGGTGCAGTACCAACGAGGCGCCCCGTCCTCGCTGGTCAGCTGCGATTTTAGCCCTTTCCTGACGAGCGACCCGCCGAAGCGCAGTGAGTTCCGTCTCGCCGCGCCCCGGCGGGCACACTCACGGGCCCCGTAAGGGCCCGGTGAGGATCAGGCCGTGCGGGCCGCGCGGGCCGCGCGGGCGTCGGCCATGCGCTGCTCGGCGATCCGGTCGGCGGCGGCGGCCGGCGGGATCCCGTCGGACTTCGCACGCGCGAAGATTTCCAGCGTGGTGTCGAAGATCTTCGCGGCCTTCGCCTTGCAGCGGTCGAAGTCGAAACCGCGCAGCTCGTCGGCGACCTGGATGACCCCGCCCGCGTTGACCACGTAGTCCGGCGCGTAGAGGATCCCGCGGTCCGCGAGGTCCTTCTCGACGCCCGGGTGCGCGAGCTGGTTGTTCGCCGCGCCGCAGACGACCTTCGCGGTCAGGGCCGGCACCGAGGTGTCGTTCAGGGCCCCGCCCAGCGCGCAGGGGGCGTAGATGTCCAGGCCCGCGACGCGGATCAGCGCCTCGGTGTCGGCGACGGCCGTCACCTTGCCCGGGTGCTTGTCCAGGATCCGCCGCACGGACTCCTCGCGGACGTCCGTGATCACGACCTCCGCGCCGTCCGTCAGCAGGTGCTCGACCAGGTGGTGGCCCACCTTGCCGACGCCCGCCACGCCGACCTTGCGGCCGCGCAGGGTCGGGTCGCCCCACAGGTGCTGGGCGCTGGCGCGCATGCCCTGGAAGACGCCGAAGGCGGTGAGGACCGAGGAGTCGCCGGCGCCGCCGTTCTCGGGGGAGCGGCCGGTCGCCCAGCGGGTCTCGCGGGCCACGACGTCCATGTCCGCCACGTAGGTGCCGACGTCGCAGGCGGTCACGTAGCGGCCGCCGAGGGACTCCACGAACCGGCCGTAGGCCAGCAGCAGTTCCTCGGACTTCAAGACGTCCGGGTCGCCGATGATGACGGCCTTGCCGCCGCCGAGGTCGAGCCCGGCGAGCGCGTTCTTGTACGACATGCCGCGCGCGAGGTTCAGCGCGTCGAGGACGGCTTCCTCGTCCGAGGCGTACGCGTGGAAGCGGGTGCCGCCGAGGGCCGGGCCCAGGGCGGTGGAGTGGATCGCGATGACGGCCTTGAGGCCGGAGGCTCGGTCCTGGCACAGCACGACTTGCTCGTGGCCGCCCTGTTCCGTGCGGAACAGGGTGTGCAGGACGCCGTCGGTCATTTCGGTCACGGTGGTGACTCCCATAAGAGGTGCGGCGGGAAAGACGCCCGCCCTGCGGGTGGGGGAGGGCGTGCTGGGAGCAGCGTAAGACCTCCGGGGCCCGGTGATCCTCCCTGTCCGAAGATCGGAACACTCCCGGGGTACGGGCGGGCCCCGCGGGGGGTCCGCCCGCCCGCGCCGGAGTACCGGCGTGCGCCGCGGGGGAGTACGAGAGCGTGAGCGAATCCCCCGATCCCCGACTGCCCTCCGCCCGCTCGGCGTCCGCGGTCCCGTACGCCTCGTACCTGCGCGTCTACGAGCCGCTGACGGCCTTCCCGGAGCCCGAGCGCACGCACTGGGCCGACTACGCCCGGCGCGGGACCGGCGTGAGCGCCCAGGACGAACTGCGCCGGTCGCTGGTGGATTTGGTACGGGTGCCCGTGGTCGGGGTCCCGGCGCACGAGAGCGCGGACGCGTTCACCGCGGAGGTGGACGGGGTGCTGATGGTCTGCCCGTGGCGTACGCGGCTGCGCGGCTGGCTGGCGCTCCAGGAGCTGTCGGCCGAGTTCCCGCCGTCGGTGCTCGACGCCGTCCTGCCCGCGGCGACCCGCCGTCGGGCGACCGAGGAGTACGAGGCCTGGCGCGGGCGGAACCCCGACGCGCGCCCGTGGATCCGCACCGGGGTGTGGCAGGTGCCGCTGCGCTGGTTCGTGCTGGTGGCGGACGAGGAGCGGGAGTACGTGCCGGGCGAGCGGCTGCGGTACCGGACGCCGATGGTGCAGGCCCGGCGCCGGCTGGCGCGGGGGCTGCGGACGCTGCGCGAGGCGGAGGGGTACGGAATGCTCGTCGAGGGGCTGGTGGAGGTCGGGAGCTGGCTGGAGGAGTTCCACCCGCGCTCGATGGTGGAGCTGGACTACGGCGGGCTGCCGCACGCGTTCCCGGCGGACGCTCTGGCCGGCGACCACTCGGCCCGGGACGTGGCGCAGGGGATCGCGGCGCTGCGGGCCGGGGACATGGACGGGGCGGCGCAGACGTACGCGGTCCTCGCGGAGCGGTGGCGGGCGGTCCGGGAGCGGCTCTTCGCGAACTAGTCCGGGAGCGGCTCCGCGCGAAAGGGCGCGGCGGCTCTCCTCGAACCCGCGGGCGGCGGATCCGGGCCGGTAGCGGCCCGGGCCGCCGATGTCCACCCGCCGGTCGGCCGACCCCGGAGGAGTACGGGCAGGTCAGGGGTCGGGATGCCCTCTTTTGGGTCTTTGTTCCGGGACCTACGTCCCGATACGGGCCATTGGCCCAAGCGTGACGGACCGCACTATCTACACCCTTGCGCCCTTCCCCTACCCTCATGCCAAAATAGGACAAGGAGTCCGGGGAGGGTTCCTTCCGTCCAACTAAGGGCGGAATGCTCGGCATTGCGCTCTACGGGGGGTCTGACGGCTCCTGATCGCTCTGTGACTGATCGTCACAGTGGGGTGACTGTCCGTTATGGGACGGTCCATCGGCTTCCGCCGCTGATGAACACCTCGGAGGGCAATTCCATCGGTTTGGCCGTCGAGGCTGGACGGATGGTGTAGTTGTAGTGCCGAGGACAAGCCGTTCGTCCTATAACCGACTCGGCCCGCGTATGTCCATTTCGGGCAACGCGGGCCAAGGTGCAGAATTTAGAGGAAAGAACCGAGATGGTTCGGTTCTCCCGAGGAGGCCGCTCATGACCGCTCGCACCCCTGATGCCGAGCCGCTGCTGACCCCGGCTGAGGTCGCCACGATGTTCCGCGTGGACCCGAAGACGGTCACCCGTTGGGCCAAGGCTGGCAAGCTCACGTCCATCCGCACCCTGGGTGGACACCGCCGTTACCGCGAGGCTGAGGTCCGCGCACTGCTTGCGGGAATTCCGCAGCAGCGCAGCGAGGCCTGAGGTTCCGCAGCACAACTTATTGCCGGACGTTTATCGGGTCCCCCAATCCGATGAACCGCACATAGCTTCATGCGACCGGACCTGCCCCAACAGGTTCGCTTGTCGTCGATCGCGCTGGACTCCGCCGGGTCCAGCGCGATCTTTTTTATGCCCTGGTCAGGGTCCTATCGAACGGGCGCACGGCCCTGCGGGGGTAGGTGCAATTGCACATATTAAATCGAGCAGGCGTAGGGGTGCGATAAAAGGGTGCACCTCAAAAACACATCAGGTGACTCCCGTCACAGTTGATCACTCTTGTACATCCGGCAATGCACCCGTAAAGGGAGGTCCGGGGCAGAGCGCATCGTGCGAACGGAGGATCCGCGGCCGGATCCCCGGGCCGCCGAGGAGCCGCGCGCGAGCGGGGACCCCGGGTTGATCCGGAACGGGCCTCGCGAGGCCCGTGGCGGCCCCCAGGGGCGCTGTGAAGGCGCGCGGGGCGCCCGTGGAGGGCCGGGCGGGCCCGGGACGCCCGCGGGGGCCGTGAATCCGCGGGGTTGGGGTCAGGGTCAGGCCCCCACGCCGCACCCGGAAACGCAGCAGGGCCCGCATCCCTGAGGATGTGGGCCCTGCTGTTGTTGCGAACCTGACGGGACTTGAACCCGCGACCTCCACCTTGACAGGGTGGCGAGCTAACCAACTGCTCCACAGGTCCTCGATTTGCGGCCGCTGGGCGGCTACGAATCAGACTGTACCGCAGCTCAGGGGGTGCAGTAAAACCCGGTCACCGGGCGGGCCCCGGGGCGGCCGCGTCCACCGCCTTCACGATGCGCTTGTCGGAGATCGGATACGCCGTTCCGAGCGCGTGCGCGAAGTAGCTGACCCGCAGTTCCTCCAGCATCCAGCGGATCTCCGTGACGGCCTCCGGGACCGGCCGGCCCTTCGGCAACTGCTCCAGCAGCCACAGGTACTCGTCCCGCATCTCCTGGACCTTCTCCATGCGCGTGGTGTCGCGCTGGACCCCCGTGGGCATCTGCTGGAGCCGCCGGTCGGCCGCCACCAGGTAGCGCATCAGGTCCGGCAGCCGGCGCAGTCCGGCCAGGGTGACGAAGCCGGCCGGCACGAGGGCCGCCAGCTGCGTCTTCACGTCCTGGACGTTCGGCATGAGGGCCAGGCTGTTCGTGGACTTCAGCCGGCGCTCGCAGGCCTGCCAGGCCGCCAGGACCTGTTGCACCTGCGTGATCGTCCGTACGGTCGTGTCCACCAGGTCGGCGCGGACGGCCTCGTAGAGCTTGCGGAAGCCCGCTTCGTCCCAGGCCGGGCCGCCGTGGTCCGCGATCAGCTTGTCGGTGGCCGCCGTCGCGCAGTCGTCGAACAGGGCCTGGATCGAGCCGTGCGGATTGCGCGACAGGGCCAGCTTCTGCTGGTTGCTGAGGTGGTCCGAGGCGAACTTCGCCGGGTTCACCGGGATGTTGAGCAAGATCAGCCGCCGGGTGCCCAGCCACATCGCCTGCTGCTGCTCGGCCTCGGTGTCGAAGAGGCGTACGGAGACGCTCGTGCCCTCGTCCACCAGCGCCGGGTACGCCTTCACCGGCTGACCGGCCCGCCGTGTCTCGAAGACCTTGGTCAGCGTGCCGATCGTCCAGTCCGTCAGGCCGGTCTTCTCCACCGACTCGCCGCCCGCCCGCTCGGCGGTGGCGGCGGCCGCCTGGGAGAGGGCCTGGCGGGCCTTGGGCTTGAGCCGCAGCCGCAGGGCCTCCAGGTCCTTGGCCTCGCCGAGGTTCTTGCGCCGCTCGTCGACGATCCGGAAGGTGATCTTCAGGTGGTCGGGGATGCGGGTGAGGTCGAAGTCCTCGGCCGTGACCGGCACCCCGACCATCCGGTGCAGCTCGCGGGCCAGCGTCACGTGCAGGGGCTCCTGCAGCGGGTGCGCCGTCGCCAGGAAGCGGGTCGCGAAGTTGGGCGCGGGCACGTAGTGCCGGCGGATCGGCTTCGGCAGCGAGCGGATCAGCTCGGTGACGACCTCCTCCCGCAGGCCCGGGATCTGCCAGTCGAAGCCCTCGTCGGTGACCTGGTTCAGCACGTGGAGCGGGATGTGGACGGTCACGCCGTCCGCGTCCGCGCCCGGCTCGAACTGGTAGGTCACCCGGAACTTCAGCTGCCCCTGCTGCCAGGAGTCCGGATAGTCGGCCTTGGTGACCCCGGCCGCCTTCTCCGTCAGCAGCATCTCGCGCTCGAAGTCGAGCAGCTCGGGCTCGTCCCGCTTCTTGTGCTTCCACCACGAGTCGAAGTGCGCCCCGGACACCACGTGTTCGGGGATGCGCTGGTCGTAGAAGTCGAAGAGCGTCTCGTCGTCGACCACGATGTCGCGGCGCCGGGCCCGGTTCTCCAGCTCCTCCACCTCGGTGAGGAGCTTGCGGTTGTCGGCGTAGAACTTGTGGTGGGTCCGCCAGTCGCCCTCGACGAGGGCGTTGCGGATGAACAGATCGCGGGAGACCTCGGCGTCGATCCGGCCGTAGTTGATCTTTCGCTGCGCGACGATCGGCACACCGTAGAGCGTGACCTTCTCGAAGGCCATGACGGCCGCCTGGTCCTTCTCCCAGTGCGGCTCGCTGTACGTGCGCTTGATCAGGTGCTGGGCGAGCGGCTCCACCCACTCCGGCTCCACCTTGGCGTTGACCCGGGCCCACAGCCGCGAGGTCTCCACCAGTTCCGCCGACATCAGGAACTTCGGCTGCTTCTTGAAGAGCGCCGAACCGGGGAAGATCGCGAACTTGGCGGACCGGGCCCCCAGGTACTCGTTCTTGTCCGTGTCCTTGAGCCCGATGTGCGAGAGCAGGCCGGCCAGCAGCGAGATGTGCACGCTCGTCTCGGGAGCGTCCGCCTCGTTGACGTGCAGGCCCATGGTCTTGGCGACCGTACGCAACTGCGAATAGATGTCCTGCCACTCGCGGATCCGCAGGAAGTTCAGGTACTCCTGCTTGCACATCCGGCGGAAGGAGGAGGAGCCGCGCTCCTTCTGCTGCTCGCGGATGTAGCGCCACATGTTCAGGAACGAGAGGAAGTCGCTCGTCTCGTCCTTGAACCGGGCGTGGTTCTGGTCGGCCTGGGTCTGCTTGTCCGAGGGCCGCTCGCGCGGGTCCTGGATGGACAGGGCCGCCGCGATGACCATGACCTCGCGGACGCAGTTGTTCTTGTCGGCCTCCACCACCATGCGGGCCAGGCGCGGGTCCACCGGGAGCTGGGCGAGCTGGCGGCCCATCGGGGTGAGCCGCTTCTTCTGATCCTTCTCGGCCGGGTCGAGCGCGCCGAGCTCCTGGAGGAGCTGCACGCCGTCGCGGATGTTGCGGTGGTCCGGCGGGTCGATGAAGGGGAACTTCTCGATCTCGCCGAGGCCGGCCGCCGTCATCTGGAGGATCACCGAGGCGAGGTTGGTGCGCAGGATCTCGGCGTCCGTGAACTCCGGACGGGTGGTGAAGTCGTCCTCGGAGTAGAGGCGGATGCAGATGCCGTCCGAGGTGCGCCCGCAGCGGCCCTTGCGCTGGTTGGCGCTGGCCTGCGAGATCCGCTCGATGGGCAGGCGCTGGACCTTGGTGCGGTGGCTGTAGCGGGAGATGCGGGCGTTGCCGGGGTCGATCACGTACTTGATGCCCGGGACGGTCAGCGAGGTCTCGGCGACGTTGGTCGCGAGGACGATCCTGCGGCCCGTGTGCTGCTGGAAGACCCGGTGCTGCTCGGCGTGCGAGAGGCGGGCGTAAAGAGGGAGGACCTCGGTATGGCGGAGCCCCCGCTTCTCCAGCGCGTCCGCCGTGTCGCGGATCTCGCGCTCGCCGGAGAGGAAGACCAGGACGTCGCCCGGGCCCTCCGCCTGGAGTTCGTCCACGGCCTCGCAGATCGCGGTGATCTGGTCCCGGTCCGCGTCCTCGGAGTCGTCCTCCAGGAGCGGGCGGTAGCGGACCTCCACCGGATACGTACGGCCGCTGACCTCGACGATCGGGGCCTCGCCGAAGTGCCGGGAGAAGCGCGCCGGGTCGATCGTCGCCGAGGTGATGATCACCTTGAGGTCGGGGCGCTTGGGCAGCAGCGTGGCCAGGTACCCGAGCAGGAAGTCGATGTTCAGGGACCGCTCGTGGGCCTCGTCGATGATGATCGTGTCGTACGCGCGCAGCTCGCGGTCCGTCTGGATCTCGGCGAGCAGGATGCCGTCCGTCATCAGCTTCACGAAGGTGGCGTCCTGGTCCACCTGATCGGTGAAGCGGACCTTCCAGCCGACGGTCTGGCCGATCTCGGACTTCAGCTCCTCCGCGATGCGCTCCGCGACCGTGCGGGCCGCGATCCGGCGGGGCTGGGTGTGCCCGATCATGCCCCGGACACCGCGCCCCAGCTCCATGCAGATCTTGGGGATCTGCGTGGTCTTGCCGGAGCCGGTCTCGCCCGCGACGATCACGACCTGGTGGTCGCGTATCGCCTCGGCGATCTCGTCCTTCTTCTGGCTGACGGGAAGGTTCTCGGGATACGTGACCTCCGGCTTCCGCGAGGCGCGCCCGGCCAGTCGCGCGGCGGCCTTTTCGGCCTCCGCGGCGATCTCGTCGAGCACGGCCTGCTTGGCCTCGGGCTGGCGGATGCGGCGGGCGCCTTCGAGGCGGCGGCCGAGGCGGTGCGCGTCACGGAGGGAGATCTGACCGAGAAGCGTCTGCAGGGCGGCGAAGGAAGTAGACATACCTGGTCGAGGATCTCACCCGTAGGTGCCGGGTGGCGAACGCATTTGTGGGCGGACCCGTACGATTTCGGGACGACTCCCCCCGAGTCCCCCGACGATCCCGCGTATACGAGTGAGAGGCCGCCCACGATGTCCCGCCCCCAACGCCTCCGCCGCGTGTTCGCGGTGCTGGTGGGCTGGGTACTGCTCGTCGGGGCCCTCACCGCCGGGGCCGGAGCCGCTCCCGGGGTCGCCGCTCCCGGGGTCGCCGCGTCCGGGGCCGCCGGGCAGGGCCCCGGGCGGTCCGTGGCCCCCGTGGAGCCGCCCGCCGCTTCCGTCGCTTCCGCCGCATCCGCCGCTCCCGGCGTGGTCGCGGCCTCTGCCGGCTTCGCGTCCGCCGGGTCCCCCGGGCCG
>NZ_JAGGOW010000057.1:45433-72190 GCF_018614135.1 Streptomyces sp. ISL-66 | reverse complement strand
GCTCCGGCCCGTACCGTTCCCCGGCGCCCGGCACGGACGCGGGAGGAGGCGCTGCCGCGGGTGCCGAGGCCGGGTCGCCGGTGGGCTCCGCCGCCGGGTCGGGGCCCACCTCCGGCAGCCGCCCCAACGGCTTCGCGTCCACGGTCGGTTGCGGCCCGACGGTCCGCACTCCGGCCGACACCGGTCCCGGCCCGGCTCCGGCCCCCGGCGGCCCCGGCTCGGCCGGCCGTACGGTCACGCACCCGGCCGTCATGGCCAGCGCGACAACGATCAGGGGCACCCACGGTCCCCGGCGCGACTCCATCCGCCCACCCTGCCGCACGAACCCCCGGACACCCGCACGCCCTCACCCGCACGAGTGGTGGAAACCGACAGGAGGGCACCAGCCGGGGGGAGTCGGCCCGAGGAACCTGCCGGGGGGAGTCGGCCCGGGGAAGTCAGCCGGGCCTGGCCCGCACCCCGGCGCGGTCCGGGCGCGGGGACACGGGGAGCGCAGGAGGTTGACGGAGCCGTCCACGCCGAGTGCGGTGCCGTTGACCGGGGCACGGGCCACCGCCTTGGCCTTGCCCTTCGCGACCTGGTCGGGCCGGCGGTTTTCAGGCCGCCGACCCGCCCGGGGAACGTAGCAAGGAGCGCGTAACCAGCCAGTAAGGAGATATAGGGGTGGCAAAGGGAGCCGGGCTGATCTCCGTAACCCGAGGGCTGTCGGGGCTGTTGCACAGGCGGCGGTCCCCCCACCTGCCCGCCCGCCCATGGCCCCACCCCTGGTGAACGCCCCACGGTGAACGGAGTCCGATGCCGCAGCTGACCGACGAGGCCGTGACCGAGCACGCGGGCGAGGGCCCGGGCGAGGGCCCGGGCACACCCGATCGCCCGGCCGCGGCCCCCGGCGCGGCCCCGGCCCCCGCGCCGGGCACCTGGATGACCCCCGAGGCGTACGGGGCCTCGCGCGCCGCGCTCTGGACCGGGGCGGTCGTCCTGGTCACCGACACCGACGGCCGCGTCCTCGTCCAGAGCGTCGACTACCGCCCCGACCGGCTGCTGCCCGGCGGCGCGGTTGACGCGGGCGAGGCGCCGGCCGCGGCGGCCGCCCGCGAGATGTACGAGGAACTCGGCATCGAAGGCCGCTACCCGCGCGGCCTCGCCGTCGACTGGATCCCCGCCGGCACGCCCGGGTTCCCGCCCGAGATGCGCTTCCCCGGCGAGATCCTGCACGTCTTCGACGGCGGCACCTGGACCCGGGAGCGGATCGACTCCGTCCGGCTCCCCGAGCAGGAGATCACCGCGATCCACTTCGTCGAACCGGCCGAGCTGCCGGCCCTGATGGACGCGGGCGACGCCCGCCGCGCCCTCTCCGCCCTGCGCGCCCGGATCAACGGCGGCGGCGCCGCCCTGCTGGAGGACGGCCGCCCCACCGACCCCACCGCCCTGGACCGCCTCGGCGTCCTGCGCAGCCGTCGGGCGCGGCTGCACGGCACCTGGCACCCCGGCCCGGATCCCGTGCCCGTGCACCTGCCGCTACGGGAACCGGCGGGCTGGCTCTTCGCCCCCGACGGGCGGGTCCTGCTGCTCGTGGCCCGCGCCACGGGCACGGCCCACCTCCCGTCCCCGGCGGCCGGCACCCTCACGGGCGACCTCCCGCTCGGCCACCGCCACGCCGACCAGGGGGCCCACCCCCGCACCGCGGCCCGGCTCACGTCCGTGCCCCCGGCCCGGGACCCGGCGTACGGCCGCCTGCTGGCCACCCCCGAGCAGGTCCGCGAACTCAGCGACTGGGGCCCGGCGGGCCACGAGGAACTCGCCGCCGTCCACGCCGCCCGCACCCACCTCGCCCTCCCGGCCCCGCCCCGCACCCCGCTGACGGAACTCCCGCCGGAGGGCTGCCGCTGGTGACCGGGCCTCTTCCCGTACGCGCTGCACGTTCACGTCCACGTCCACGCCCGCGGCGCGGCCGAGCCGGGTGAGCGCTGCGCGTCTCAATCCCCCCACCGCGGCCCGTGGTCCCGCAGCATGGGGGGATGAGCGAGACTGCGATCACCTACACCGTGTACGTCCAGGCCGACCCCGAACGGGTGTGGCAGGCCCTGACCGAGCCGGCCTTCACCCGCCGCTACTGGGGTCTGGACTTCGAGACCGACTGGCGGGTGGGGTCGACGATGGACTGGGTGGAGCGCGGGGCGCGGACCAGCGATCCGGAGCAGGTGGTGCTGGAGTGCGTCCCGAACCGGCGGCTCTCGTACACCTGGCACACCTTCACCCCGCAGTGGGCAGCCTCCGTCGGCATCGCCGAGGAACTGCGGGCCCAGCTGGCGCGCGAGCGGCGCACGAAGGTGACGTACGAGATCGAGCCGGTCGGTGACACGCTCGCGCGACTGACCATCCTCCACGAGGGCTTCGAACCGGGCGGCATCCTCATCGGCATGTGCGGCCGGGCCTGGCCGATGCTCGCGTCCAGCCTCAAGACCCTCCTGGAGACCGGCGCCCCGCTGCCGGAGCAGGGACACGAGAACGAACAGGGATCCGGCGGCTACGAGGCTCACGGCCCGCAGCACTGACCCTCGGCGCCCCGGCCCGGTGCCGTTCACCCTGACCGTACGGCCGGGCGAGCGGCCTGCGGGAACCCTTCGAGGCCACCCCTGACCACCGGCCGTTCACCGCGATCGTGTGGAATGGCGGTATGGGGAGAAGCGAGTACCAGACGCGCCAGGGGGTGGCCCGGTGAACCAGGACACAGGGACGACCGGGGCGACCGTGCCGCCGGAGCACTGGCGTTACGCCCGGCATCTGGAGTCCTTGGCCGCCGTTTCCGGTGAGCCCGCCGAGGCCGAGGCCGTGGCCGCAGTCCTGCGCGACCCCGACTCGGTGATGGCCGAGAGCGCGGTCGTCACGCACCTGGACCGGCGGGCGGCCCTGCTGCTGGCGGATGAGGCCTTCCCCGCCTGGGCGCGGGCCGTGGGCGGAGCCATCGGCGGCCGCACCTTCGCGGCCCGCCGGCTGCGGGAGTGGATCCTGCTGAAGGCCATCACCCGGGGCGAGACCTGGTCGCCGACGGAGCTGCTCGCGGCTTCCGACTGGTGTCAGCGCACGGCCGCCCGGTCCCTGCACGCCGACGATGCCCTGCGGCTGCTCGCGGCCGGGGCCCGTACCCGGCGCGTACGCAACACGGCGGCCCAGCGGCTCCTGCGGCGAGCCGCCTGAGCGGTCGGCCGAGAGCCGCGGAAGAGGTCTGCGCCGCACGTGTGCGCCAGGGGCCGAGCCGGCCCGCGCGCGTTGGCCCCGCGCACGCGTGCGTCCGCCTCGTGACCTGCGGGGAAATGGGATTGTGCGGGCCCGGAGCGCCGGTGAGGATGGCGGCATGCCCACCACCTTCACCGCCCCGGACGGGACCCACCTCGCCTTCCACGTCTTCGGGGAGAGCGAGCCGCTGCTCTGCCTGCCCGGCGGCCCGATGTGCGCCTCCAGCTACCTCGGCGACCTCGGGGGACTGTCGAAGCACCGCCGGCTGGTTGTCCTCGACCTGCGCGGCACCGGCGACTCCGCGCTCCCGGCCGACCCGGGCACGTACCGCTGCGACCGGCAGATCGAGGACGTCGAGGCCCTGCGCCGCCATCTCGGCCTGGAGCGGATCGACTTGCTCGCGCACTCGGCGTCCGGGGACCTGGCCCTGCTCTACGCGGCCCGGTACCCCGAGCGGATCCGCTCCCTGGTGCTGGTCACGGCCCGCGCCCGGGCGCTGGGCGTCGACTTCCCGGTGGCGGGCCGCAAGGCGGCCGTGGAACTGCGCGCCGGCGAGCCCTGGTTCGAGAGCACCCGCCAGGCGCGGGAGGCGGTCTGGGGCGGCACCGCCACCGAGGCCGACTGGGACGCCATGGTCCCCTTCAGCTACGGCCGTTGGGACGCGGCCGCGCGGCAGCACGTCGCCTCCTGCGCCGACGCGTACAACGACGAGGCCGCGCCGCTCTTCGCGGCCGACGGCGCCTTCGACCCCGAGTCCGCGCGGGCCGCCCTCGCGGAGCTGGCGGCGCCCGTGCTGTTCGTGGCGGGCGACGTGGACACCGGCCCGCGCCCCGAGGCGGCCCGCGAGGTCGCCGCGCTCTTCCCCCACTGCGAGGTGGTCGTCCAGGCGGGCACCGCCCACTACCCCTGGCTCGACGACGCCGAGGCCTTCAAGCGGACCGTTCGCACCTTCCTGGACCGCGTCTGACCCGGAGCCCCTCGCAGGCCCGGCCCGGCCCCGCCGCGACGCACGCGGTGCCGGCTCCCCGCACTCGGGGAGCCGGCACCGCGGCCGTACGCTCGTTACTTCGTGTTACTTCGTGCCGCGCCGCACCCGTGCGGCCGCGCGGGCCTCGGCGGCCTGCCGGGCCTCGATGGTCTTACGGGACTCCTTGCCCTTCCCGGGCCGGCCGGGCCGGGTCCCGATCCCGCGGAAGCCGAGGTCCGAGCCCGAGGGCCGGCCCTTGGCGTCGGTCGCGGCGGCGCCCGCCAGCGGCACGCCGGACGGGGCCTTCGCGCCGGTGATGCGGCTCAGCGCGGCCTCGCCGGAGCGGACCTGGGTGATGGCCGGCCGGATCTTGGCGTCGGCCATCAGCCGGACCATGTCGCGCCGCTGGTTCGGGGTGACCAGGGTGACGACCTTGCCGGCCTCGCCGGCCCGCGCCGTGCGGCCGCCGCGGTGGAGGTAGTCCTTGCTGTCGGCGGGCGGGTCCACGTTGACGACGAGGTCGAGGTCCTCGATGTGGATGCCGCGCGCGGCGACATTGGTCGCGACCAGGACGTTGAGCAGGCCGTCCTTGAACTGCCCCAGGGTCCGGGTGCGCTGCGGCTGGGACTTCCCGCTGTGCAGTCCCTCCGCCCGTACGCCCATGGCCCGCAGGTGCTTCACGAACTGGTCGACCCCGTGTTTGGTGTCCAGGAACATCAGCACCCGGCCCTCGCGCGCCGCGATCTCCGTCGCGGCCGAGACCTTGTCGGCCGCGTGGATGTGCAGCACGTGGTGGTCCATCGTGGACACCGACGCCGACTGCGGGTCCACGGAGTGCCCGACCGGGTCCTTCAGGTAGCGCTGCACCAGCTGGTCCACATTGCGGTCCAGGGTGGCGGAGAACAGCATCCGCTGGCCCGCGTGGTGCACCTGATCGAGGATCTCGGTGACCTGCGGCATGAAGCCCATGTCGCACATCTGGTCGGCCTCGTCGAGGACCACGATCTTCACGCGCTCGAGGTGGACGTCGCGCCGCCCGATCAGGTCGCTGAGGCGCCCCGGGGTGGCCACGACGATCTCGGCGCCGGTGCGCAGCGCACCCGTCTGCTTGCCGATCGACAGGCCGCCGACGACCGTGGCCATGCGCAGCTCCAGGGCCTGCGCGTACGGGGTCAGGGCCTCGGTCACCTGCTGCGCCAGCTCGCGCGTCGGTACGAGGATCAGCGCGAGCGGCCGCTTCGGATCCGCCTGCTGTCCCGCGGTGCGGGCGAGCAGGGCCAGGCCGAAGGCGAGCGTTTTGCCCGAGCCGGTGCGTCCGCGGCCGAGGATGTCGCGGCCCGCGAGCGAGTTGGGCAGGGTGGCCGCCTGGATGGGGAACGGCGTCGCCACCCCCTGGTCGGCCATCGTCGTCACCAGCTCAGGGGGCAGGCCGAGCTCCGAGAAGGACTCCACCGGCGGCAGCGCCGGCGTGGTCGTACGGGGCATGGAGTATTCGCCCTGGGGGCCGAGGGTCCGCGGGGTCTTCCCGCCGCCCTTCGCACCGCCCTTCGGGCCTGCCTTGGCTCCGGCCTTGATGCCGAAGCGGCCATGAGCCGACGGGTTCTTCATGCAGAACCTTCCGTGAGACGTACGAAGACGAGACGTATGAGACGAAGTGTGGGGCGGGTAGGGCGACGTCCATGACGCGCGTCCTTCACAGCCGCATGCGCCGGTTCACGGCGCCAAAAGACAAATTTTACCATCGGGGCTACCGCTTCAGGGGCCCGAGCTCCCCTGCCCGCACGCGGTCGAGATGGGCGGTGACCTCGGCCGCCGCCCGGCCGAACCAGTCGGCGATGACGGCGATCTCCTCGGGGGAGTACTCCGCGAACACCGCGCCGAGCCGCGCGTAGAAGGGTTCGTAGACGGCGAAGACCCGGGCGGCGGCCTCCGGGTCGGCGACCACCCGTACCCGGCGCCGGTCGGCGGGGTCGGGCCGGCGGCTCGCGTATCCGGCGCGCTCCAGACGGTTGAGCACCCCGGTCACGGCCCCCGTGGTGAGCTTCGTGAGCTCGGCGAGGTCGCCCGCACTGAGAGGGGTGTCCTCGGCGCCCAGGATGTGGCCGAGGCAGGTCAGGTCGGTGACGTTCAGCCCCAGCAGCTGCGCCACCTCCTGCTGGCCGATGACGCCGAGGGCGACGTACCGGTCCATGCGCGAGAGCGCCTCCTGGACCGTCGCCGCGGGGCGGGGCTTGCCCTGCACGCAGATACTCCTTAGCATCTAAGTTACTTAGCTCGTGAGGTAAATGGCTTTCTCCGTAAGAGATCCCTCCACGAGCCGAGCCTACTGAAACGACCGAACCAGGGGAGAACATGAGCGCTCACGGCGATGTCGACCTCGGCCACACCGTGGCGGGCTGGACCGGAACGGCCCTGGCCCTGCTGGGCTGCGCCGGAGCGGGAGCCGCCTTCTGCGCGGCCTGGGCCCCCGGCGTCTGGCTCGGCCTCGGCGTCATCGCCGCGGCGGGGGCCGTCACCTGGCTGCTGCACCTCGCGGGCTGGGGCAAGCCGAGCGGCCCCCGCCCGCGCGACCAGTGGGACTGGCGCGTCCGGGACACCGACGCGCACGGCGGCCATCGCGACTGCCTGGGCTGCCGGATCAGCGGCTCGCGGCGAGCGGTCGCGGCGGCCCCTCGGCCTCGATCCGCCGCGTCGCTGCCCGCCGCGTCGTTGCCTGCCGTGTCACTGTCCGCCGAGCCGTTGCCCGCCGCGGATGGCGCCGCGTAAGGGCCGATCCCTCGTTTCGCGGACGGAACGGACAAAGGTTCGGATCACCGCGGGCCCCCCGGTTGGCCGCGCCCGGCGTGTGCTCGGGCGCATCAATGGGCAGGATCGGGACCGGCCGCATGTGCGGCCGGTGGAACGTTGTGAAGGATCAGTACAGATGGCAACTGGCACCGTGAAGTGGTTCAACTCGGAGAAGGGCTTCGGCTTCATCCAGCAGGACGACGGCGGCCCCGACGTGTTCGTGCATTTCTCCGCCATCCAGACGGCCGGCTTCAAGGAGCTGGCTGAGGGCGCGAAGGTCGAGTACGACGTCATCCAGGGCCCCAAGGGTCCCCAGGCGGAGCAGGTGGTCGCCCTCTAAGCGCCGCTTCACGAGCCCAGCCCGTGAGGTGAGCCCCGCCGGATCTTACCGGCGGGGCTCACGCACGTCCGGCCCGGACCGGTAGCGTGGGCCGGATGATGACGGGCACGCCGGACACCCGGCTGATCGTGCTGCGAGGCAACTCCGCCTCGGGCAAGTCCTCGGTGGCGCAGGGCATCCGCGACCGCCACGGCCGCGGCATCGCGGTCGTGGGGCAGGACAACCTCCGGCGCGTGGTCCTGCGGGAGCAGGACGTCCCCGGCGGGGCGAACATCGGGCTCATCGGGAGCGTGGCGCGCTACGCGCTGGACCACGGCTTCCACGTGATCGTCGAGGGCATCCTCTACGCGGACCGCTACGGCCCCATGCTCGACGCCCTGCGCCGGGCGCACCGGGGACGGACGCACTTCTACTACCTCGACGTCCCCTTCGAGGAGACCCTACGGCGGCACGCGGCCAAGCCCCAGGCCGCCGAGTACGGGGAGGAGCGGATGCGGGAGTGGTACCGGCCGCTCGACCTGCTGTCCGGCGACTGGGAGAGCATCGTCGGGGCCGAGCAGTCGCTGGAGGACACCGTCACCCGGGTCATGGACGAGACCGGCTTGCGCGCGGGAGCCGCCTGACCAGGGGTCGCGGCCCCGTACACCCCGGCGGCGATCACGCGGTCCGTCGCGGTCCGTGGCTCGCGACGCGGATACCCTGACGGCATGACTGCGCTCGTATATGAAGACTTCGGCACCGGACGCCACCGCGAGGCCTCGCTGATCCGGCACGCGCTCGGCAGCGTGCACGACGAGGCGCTGGTCGCGGGCCTGGCGGGCGGGATCGGCTTCATGTACTTCGTCTTCGAGTACGCCGGCCACCCGCCGATGCCGACGATCGTCGCCCAGGCCCACCCCGACCCCTGGGTGCAGGTGGCCCTCGGCCGCCTGCGCATCCCGTACGAGGCCACGCGCAGCGCCAAGCCCCGCTGGAACCGGGTGGAGGCCGCGCTCGACGCCGGCGCCCCCGTGTTCTGCACCGTCAACCGGTCCGGGCTGCCCTGGCACCGCCCCGCCGCGATGGCCGAGCTGGCCGCCGCCGACCCGTACGTGGTGGTCGTCGTCGGCTACGAGGGCGACACGCTCTACGTCGAGGACGGGGCCGAGACCCCGTACGCGATCGGCCGCGAGGAGTTCGGCGCCGCCTGGTCCGGACACAAGAAGGGCCGCCACCAGATGGTGGTGACCACCGGGAAGCCGGCCGGCGAGCCGGACCTGGACGCGGCCATCGCCGCCACGGTCTCCCGCCTCACCGGGCCGGTGCTCGGGAACCACTTCGACGTCAACTTCGGCTTCACCGGCATGGAGAAGTTCGCCGCGCAGCTGCGCGACACCCGCACCAAGACCGGCTGGGAGCGCCGCTTCGCCACCCCCGAGGCCTTCGCGCTCGGCACGGGACGGCTGTACTCCTGCCTCGAGGAGGAGTGGACCGCTCCGGGCGCCACCCGCCCGCTCTACGCGGACTTCCTCGACCTCGCCGGCCACGCGGAGGCGGCGGAGTTGTTCCGGGATTCCGGGCGCCAGTGGTCGCGGCTCGCGGAGCTGGCCCGTACGGCCGACCCCGGGGCGGACGCCGACGGGCGGCGGGCGTTCTTCGACGCGTGTGCGGACCTGGTGGACGGGGCGCTGGCGCTGGAGCGGGAAGCGGTCGCCCTGCTGCCGGGGGCCGAGGGGCTGGCTGAGCCGACCGAGCCGACCGAGCCGGCTGGGCCGGCCCGGCCCGTCGAGTGACTCGGAAGGTCTAGCCGCCCATTGCTCGGATCCGGTCCCGGGCGCCAAGGGGGCTACCGGGCCTCCTCGACGCTGACCGCCGCCACCGGGCAGGCGCGTGCGGCCTCCCGCAGCAGCGGGCTGCCGCCGCCGTCCTCGCGGCCCGGCAGGACTGCGCCGAACCCGTCGTCGTCCTGGGTGAAGACCCCGGGCGCCGTCAGCGCGCATTGACCGGCGCCGATGCAGACGGCCGTGTCGATGGAGACGCGCGCCGCCGCGGGCGGGGCGGCCCCGCCGGAGGGGCCGGGCGGGCTCGCCGCGCCGCTCACCACGCCACCGGGAGCTCGATCATGCCCTGGACGGTGTCCCCGGGTTTGAAGGGGATCCGGTCCGGTTCGGCCGCCAGCCGCAGCCCCGGCAGCCGGTCGAAGAGGGTGCCGAGCGCGATCTCCATCTCGGCGCGGGCCAGGTTCTGCCCCAGGCACTGGTGGATGCCGAAGCCGAAGGCCAGGTGGTGCCGGGCCGGCCGGTGCCAGTCCAGGGAGTCGGGCTGGTCGAAGACGGCCCCGTCGCGGTTGATGACGGAGGTGGAGAAGATCACCCCGTCGTCGGCGCGCACGGTGACCCCGCCGATCTCGATGTCCTGCGTGGCCACGCGCAGCATGCCGTCCGCGATCGACAGGAACCGCATCAGCTCCTCCACGGCCGCCGACATCAGGGTCGGATCGGCGCGCAGCTCGGCCAGCTGCTCGGGGTGGTTGAGCAGGGTGAACGTACCGAGCGAGATCATGTTGGCCGTGGTCTCGTGGCCCGCGATCAGCAGGATCGCGGCCAGCGCCACCAGTTCTTCGACGTCCGTCTCCCCGGTCTCCAGCCGCTGGGCGATCAGCTCGTCGAGCAGCCCGTCGCCGGGATTCTCGCGCTTGTGCCCGATGAGCTCGCGCAGGTAGCCGTTCAGCTGCTCGCGGGCGTCCTCCACATCGGCGAGTTCGGGGCCGCGCAGCAGCCGCCGCGACTGGCCCTCGAAGAACTCGTGGTCCTCGTACGGGACTCCGAGCAGCGCGCAGATCACCGTCGAGGGCACCGGCAGGGCGAAGGCGCCGACCAGCTCCGCGCGCGGACCGGCCGCGACCATGTCGTCGATCAGCCGGTCCACCGTCTCCTGGATGCGGGGCCGCAGGGCGGCGGTCCGCTTCAGCGAGAAGCTCGGGATCAGCATCCGGCGCTGGACGTTGTGCTCGGGGTCGTCGAGCCCGAGCAGGGCGGTGCGGCGGTTCTGGAGGCCCTTGAACCGCTTGGTGGGGATGGGGAAGGAGGCGTTCTGGCGGTCGGCGGAGAGCCGGCCGTCGGAGAGCAGGGCACGCGCCTCGGCGTGTCCGGAGACCACCCACACGGAGCGGCCGTCGAAGAGGGTGACCCGCGAGAGCGGGCGCCCGGTCCGCAGCGGCTCGTAGGCCGCCGGCGGGTGGTAGGGACAGGTCCTGTCCTGGGGGAAGGCAACGGTCTTCTGGGACATACAGCACCTCGCACGCGATGGTTCCGTTTCGCCGTGACCTATTACATGCCTAAGGCACCTATCCGATCCATGTGACTTTCGGCCAGATTGATTGCCTTCGCCTGGACGGCGTAGCGGGTGACCGGCCGGGGCCGGGGCTGGTGACCGGAGGGCCGGGAAGGAGCGGGGCTCAGGAGGACGCGGGGGAGGGGCGCTCAGAGGTGCGGATCCAGGAAGGCCCGGAACTCCGCGGCCGTCATCGGCCCGGCATGGGTGGCCACCGCCGCGCCGTCCTTGACCAGGACCGCCGTCGGGGCGCCGGTCACCTCGAAGCGCTTGGTCTGCCCCGGGCAGCGGGTGATGTCCGTGCGGACCGCAGTCAGCCGCGTCCCGTACTCCTGGGCCAGCTCGGCGACGACCGCGTCCATCGCGCGACAGGCCGTGAGGGCCTTCGGCCAGGTCCCGCAGAAGTAGGCGAGCACCGGCCCGTCCGTCATGCCGAGGATGAAGTCGAACTCCTGGTCCTCCAGTGGCTGGTGTACCAGACGTGCCATGGGTGGTGCTCCGCTTCGTGTGCCGTGCGATCCGGAAGGTGGCCCCCATCATCGCCGCTCGGCCGCGCTGGGCGCCCCCGTGCCCGACGGCAGCCGCGCTCCGGCCGCCCGCCGCCGTGCGGGCCGGGCGTTGTCAGTGCCGTCTGTGAAGCTGAACGGCATGGACGACAGGATGCTCCGGCGCCGGGTGTACGGCGCCGATCACGAAGACCCCGACCCGGGTCCGCTCGCGGGGCACGACTACGGCGAGCTCGTCGGCGGCCCGCTCGACGGGCTGCTGCTCGACGTCACGGGCTGGAGCGGTGCGCAGCTCGCCGAGGAGGCGCGGCTCCCGACGGAGATAGGGCGCTACGGACCGGGCGGGCGGGCCCACTACCGCCGCCGCGCGGACGATCCCGCCCACTGGGACTGGACGGGCGACAGCCGCTGACGCGAGCTCCGCCACGCCGCTCGCGTACGTCCACCGGCGCGGGCCGCCGGGCAGGCGACCGACGCCTTCGGTTGGCAGTTCCGGAAGATTCTTTGAAGAATTTCCGGGGAGCTGTCGATCCGGGCGTCTTCCGTTCGACGCAGGGGTGAGAGGCGGGGGAAGCCCCCGCCCTCCCGACCGAGGAGTCACCATGCCGCGCTTCCTTTCGATGATCCGTATCGACGAGCAGAACCTCACCCCCGACACCCCCTTCCCCGCCGACTTCGAGCAGCGCATGGGCGCGCTGATGGAGGAGATCACGAAGGCAGGGGTCATGCTCGACACGGCCGGCCTGCTCCCCACCTCCGAGGGGACGAGGGTCACCTGGTCCGGCGGCAAGCTCAGCTACACCGACGGCCCCTTCACCGAGACCAAGGAGGTCGTCGGCGGGTACGCCCTCATGCAGTGCAAGGACAAGGACGAGGCGCTGGAGTGGACCAAGCGGTTCCTGGAGATCCACCCCGAGGAGTGGACGGTCGGCGCCGAGCTGCGTCAGCTCGCCGAGGGCTGAGCGCCCCAACCACCGCCCACCTGGCGTCCCACCCGGGTCCCACCCGCGCCCCTCCCGTTTGCCCTGCCCCGTCCCGGCTGCTCTGATGGGTGGCCGTGACGGCAGTGAGTACGACCCGAGCGGTCGAAACGGTGTTCAGGATCGAGTCCGCCCGGATCATCGCGGGTGTGGCCCGAATCGTGCGTGACGTCGGCATCGCCGAAGAGCTCGCGCAGGACGCGCTGGTCGCCGCACTGGAACAGTGGCCGCGGTCGGGCGTCCCGGACAAGCCGGGCGCCTGGCTGATGGCCACTGCCAAGCACCGCGCGATCGACCTCGTCCGCCGCAAGGAGGCCTACGCCCGCAAGCTGGCGGAGGTCGGCCGCACCCTGGAGGACCAGGCGCCCCCCGCCGAACCGGCCGAGCTCGCCGACCCCGAGGGCATCGACGACGACCTGCTGCGGCTGATCTTCACCGCCTGCCACCCCGTGCTCCCCACGGAGGCCCGGATCGCACTCACCCTGCGCCTGGTGGGAGGGCTGACGACGCCGGAGATCGCCCGCGCCTTCCTCACCTCCGAGCCGACGACCGCCCAGCGCATCGTCCGGGCGAAGCGGGCCCTCGCGAAGGCGTCGGTGCCCTTCGAAGTCCCGTACGGAGCCGACCGGGAGCAGCGCCTCGCCTCCGTGCTGGAGGTCATCTACCTCGTCTTCAACGAGGGCTACTCGGCGACCGCCGGGGACGATCTGGTCCGTCCCGCCCTCTGTGAGGACGCCCTGCGCCTCGCCCGCGTCCTGGCCGCCCTGATGCCCAAGGAGCCCGAGGTGCACGGTCTGGCGGCGCTGCTGGAGTTCCAGGCCTCCCGCATCGCCACCCGCACCGGCCCCGGTGGCGAGCCGGTGCTGCTCGCCGACCAGAACCGGTCCAAGTGGAACCGCCTCCTGATCCGGCGCGGCGTCGAGGCCCTGCACCACGCGGGCACCGGTCCCTACTCCCTCCAGGCCGCCATCGCCGGCTGTCACGCCGACGCGCTCCGGTACGAGGAAACCGACTGGCCGACGATCGCCGCGCTCTACGGCCGCCTCGTCCTGCTCGTCCCGTCACCGGTGATCGAACTCAACCGGGCCGTGGCCGTCTCCATGGCCGAGGGCCCGGAGGCGGCGCTGCCGCTGGTGGACGCCCTGGCGGCGGAACCGGCCCTGCGCGCCTACCACTTGCTGCCGAGCGTACGGGGAGACCTGCTGGAGCGGCTCGGCCGCCGGACGGAAGCCCGCGCGGAGTTCGAACGCGCCGCCTCGCTCACCCGCAACGCCCGGGAACGGGACCTGCTGCGCGGGCGAGCGGCCCGGCTGGACGGCTGACCGGGCAGCCCCGGGGCCCCGCACCCGGGCCCGGCCCGGGCGCGGGTGCGCTGCGGGCTCAGGTGCGACGGCTCAGGTGTGACGGCTCAGCCGCGGCGCGCGAACGCCGCCACGTCGAGCGGCGTGCGCGCCACCGGCCGGCGCGGCGCCGTCAGCGCGATGGGCCGGCGGAAGGAGCCGTGGCGGGCGATCTCCTGGACCGTCTCGCGCAGCGCCTCCAGGAAGCAGTCCATGGTGCGGCGGGCGGCCGGGGTGTCCGAGTAGATCGAGTTCATGTGCAGCCCGTCCGCGTCCCGCTGGAACCAGGAGCAGGCCCCGTTGGCCTGGGCCGACCAGACGTGGGAGGTGGGCCGCCAGTCCTCGTGGCGCTCGGCGCCCGGGCACTTGCGCATGTCGATGTACGAGAAGAAGTTCACCGGGTACGGCCAGGAGCGGGCGGCGAACTCCCGCGGTGCCAGCAGCTCCCAGGCCCGCACGAACGGCACGTCGACATGGTCGATCAGCTCGGTGAAACCGGCCCGCACCGAGGCCATGACCTGCGCGAAGTCCCGGCCGGGCGAGGCGTCGAACTCGATGGGCATGGTGTTGACGAACCACCCCACCGAGTTCGTCCACGCGGCCCGGCCGCGCTCGCTCACCGGCATGAACCCCCGGTAGACGCCCGGCCCGCCGGCCTGGCGCAGGCAGACGGCGACGGCGGCCAGCACACCCATGAACGGCTTGCCGTCGACGGCCAGACACGCCTTCTCGAAGACCTCTGCCTCCGCGGCGTCCAGCAGCGGCGAGGCCTCGTTGACGATCGAGTACATCTGTCCCGGCTCGACGCCGAGCTCGAGCGGGAAGCGCGGGAAGAACTCGCCGCCACGGGCGATGAACTCCTTCCAGTAGTCGAGCCGTTCGTCCTCGACGTCGATGGAGAGGTAGCTGCGGCGCTGCTCCTCGGCGAAGTCGAGGTAGCTCGGGGCGGGTGCCGGGTCGGGCTGCTCGCCGCGGCGCAGGGCCTCGTACCCGCTCTGTACCTCCTGGACCACGATCGGCATCGACATTCCGTCGCAGACGATGTGGTCGAAGGCGAGGTAGACGGTCGCGGAATCCTCGCGGAGCACCGCGCCCATCGTGAACAGCGGCCAGGACAGGGTGTCGATGCTCCGCTTGAACCGCTCGACGAGGAACCCGGTCAGCTCCTCGGTGCGGTCGAAGGAGGCCACCTCCACGGTGTCCAGGAGCAGTTCTTCGGCGGGGATCGGCGCGCAGGCCAACTCCCCGGCCAGGCGCCGGAACTCGCAGCGCAGCACCTCGTGGCGGCGCACGAAGGCGAGCAGCGAGCGCGTCAGGGCGTCCTCGTCGAGCACGCCCGTGACCTCGAAGGTCACGGCGATCCACGAAGCGACGGGATCGTCGGCCGCGCGGCTCTCCTCGGCGACCGTGAAGTGCTTGTCCTGGTTGAAGGAAGCCCTCCTGCCCGCCGCGCCGCCCGGGCCGTCGGCTTCCGCCGCCGTGGACCGCAACCGCCACTCGACGACCCGGCCGGGTGCCATGTGGTGCATCTCCAGAGGAAACTGCCGCATTCCGTCATCCCTTCGCCCCCCGAGTCAACCCCGAGCCCCTAACGACACCCGGGCCACGGAAGTGACGCGCACAGCGGGTTCACCGGTCGGCCCACGGCGCGGGCCGGAGCACGCGCCCGGCGGCAGAGGGAACCGCGCGCGTGCCCTGAAACGCCGCCCCCGGCCGTCGCTCCCGGGAGGCGGTCAGCGCGCGGTCGCCTCCGGCGCCGTGTCCTGCGGCGCCGCCCCGGACGCGTCGTCGGGGCGCAGCTCGATGTGGTCCGCGGCGAGGTCCACCGCCACCCGGTGCTCCATGCCCAGTGCCTCCAGGAACTTCTGGGGGAGCTGCACCCGGCCCGTGCGGTCCAGCATCACGTACTCGCGTTCGCTCACGGATTCGGCGCCGTGCTCGTCGGTGACCGTGCGGCGCAGCACCTCGCTGCTCGTACGGCCGTCGCGCATCGCCACCGTACGGCGGACCTCGCCCGCGACGAGCGGGTCGTGGGTCACGATGACCACGGTGGCGCCGAGCTCCCGGTTGACGGTGCGGAAGGCCTCGAAGATCGCCCCGCCCGTCTCGGAGTCCAGCTCGCCGGTCGGCTCGTCGGCGAGCAGGACCGCCGGGTCGTTGGCCATGGCCACCGCGATGGCCACGCGCTGCTGCTGGCCGCCGGAGAGCTCGGCGGGACGGCGGCCCGCCAGTTCGCCGATCTCCAGGGCTTCGAGGAGCTCCGCGGTGCGGACCGCGTGACGCTTGGCGGCTCCGCGCCTGGCGCCCTTCAACTGCATGGGCAGCGCGATGTTCTGAGCTGCCGTCAGGAAGGGGAGCAGGTTGCGGGCCGTCTGCTGCCAGACGAAGCCGACCGCCTCGCGCCGGTAGCGGAGCCGGTCGCGCGCCGACATCTCCAGCAGGTCGTAGCCGCCCACGCTGGCGGATCCGGCCGTGGGCACGTCCAGGCCCGCCAGGATGTTCAGCAGCGTGGACTTCCCGCTGCCGGACGCGCCGACCAGGGCCATCAAGTCACCCTTCTGCACCGCGAGTTCCAGCCCCTGCAGGGCTTGTACCTCCACGCCGTCCGTGCTGAAGATCCGCACGAGGCGGTCGCAGGAGATGGCGGTGTCCGCGCCGGCGCGGCGGGGTTCGGCGGCGGCCAGGGCCTGCTGCCGCAGCTCCTCGTAGGTGGGCTGGTCGCTGTTGGCCACTCGGTTCACCGCTGGTCTCCCGCTCTCAACTCGGTAGTGATCTGTCGCCTGCCGGATATCGCCGCCTCCGCGAGCACGGCCCCCGCGACCAGGACCGTCAGGCCCAGCGCCTGGACCAGTACGGGCCGCGCGAGGAGCCGAATGCCGGTCGGCACCTTGGCGCCGACCAGCGTGGACAGGTCCACGGCGGGGCCCAGCAGGGCGACGGCGCCCGCCGCCGCCAGGGCCCCGCCGAGCGCGGCGGCCAGCGCCAGGGGCACCGACTCCGTGAGGATCAGCAGCACCGCCTGCCGGGGGCGCAGGCCCATCGTGCGCAGCCGGGCGAGCAGCGCCGCGCGGTCGGGGGCCGCCCGGACCAGGGTCAGCAGGACCGCCAGGACCGCGAAGCCGGCCGCGCCGGCCAGGGCGGCCCAGAACAGCCGTTCGGCCGACCGCTGGAGCGGGTCGGAACCCAGTGCGGCGGCCTCGGCGGAACCGGTGCGGACGCGGTAGGACCCGGCGGGCGCCGCCGGGTCCGCTGCGCGCACGAGCTCGTCCAGCCGGTGCTGGTCGAAGGAGCCCAGCGCGTACCAGCGGTCGGGGAGGCCCAGCTTGGGCAGGGCGGCCGTGACCGGCCCGGCCGGTACCACCACCGTGGTGGACTTGGCGCCCGGCCGGGCGGGCGTGCCGTCGATCACGCCGGCGACGGTCACCTGGATGTTGCCGGCGTCCATGCGCAGCAGGTACGAGGTGATGTCCTCCGCGGCGAGGTCCCCGCTGACGAGCGCGGGCACCGGCGCGGCCGAGGTGCCCGAGGGCGCCGGTGCGCCGCCCGCGAGCACGGCCGGATCGAACGGGCCGCGCCCGACGGCCCGGGACAGCTCCGCGTACGCCGCCGGGTCCGCGACCACGACGGTGACCTGGGTGGTGCCCCGCTTGGTGCCGACCAGGAAGGCGTTGTCGTCGGTCCACACGTCCACCGACGACCGTACGCCGGGCAGCGCGGCCGCCGCCTTCGTCAGGGATGCGGGGAGGGTGCCGTTGGGCGCCGCGATCTGCGCGTCGCCGCCGATCGCCTGGCGGACCACCTCGTGCCGCACGTCCTTCACCGAGGTCAGCACGGTGGCGCCGAAGCCGCCCGTGGTGACGGCCAGCAGCAGCGCCACCAGCGGGAGTACGGACGGGCGGGAGGTGCCCCCGGTGCCCCGCGCGGCGCGTGCCAGCCCGAGGAAGCCGACCAGCCCGGGGCCCCGCCCGGCCGCGCGGGCCAGTGCTCCGACCAGCGCGGGCTGGATCCGGGCCAGCAGCAGGCCGCCGCAAAGCGCGAGCAGCAGCGGGGCGGCGACCAGCAGCGGGTCGACCCCGGAGCCGGCCGGGGAGATCCCGCGCGAGCGGACCTCGAACACGGCGGCCGCGGTGGCGGCGAGCACGAGCAGCTCGGCGACCAGGCGCCGCCGGGGACCGGGCCCGCGCCGCGGCGACAGCAGCACGGCGGCCCGTACGGGGAAGGCCAGCAGGGTCACGAGCGTGGCGGCCGAGGCGGCGAGCACCGTGCCCGCCACGCGGGGGGTCGGCAGCAGCGCCACCGCGAGGGCCGTCGCGAGCGCGGCGGCCGGCAGGACCGTGACGGCGCTCTCCGCGAGCAGGCGGCGCACGATGCCCGCGCGGGAGCCGCCGCGGGCCAGCAGCAGCCTCAGTTCGGACTCCCGCCGGTCGCCGGTGAGCGCGGCCGCCAGGCAGAACACGACGAACGCGACCCCGGCCACCCCGGCCGGACCCATCGCGGCGAGCGGCGCGGCCGCCTGCCGCCGGGCCTTGGCCTGTGTGAACAGTTCGGGCAGGCCGGAGGTGACTTCCAGATCGGAACGGTGGGTCTCCCCGCGCAGCCGGGACGCGGTCGGGCCGGCCATGTAGGACGCGATCTCCGCGGCAGTGTCGGGCAGTTGATCGGCGCGCAGGTTCCCGGTGTCGACCGGGATCCGCCAGAAGTCCCGGACGTTGCCTTGGCCCCATTCGCCGAGCCGGTCCAGCGAGTCCGGGCCGATGAGGCCCGCGGTCTGCCAGTAGTTGCGCGGCGGGCGGGAAGCCGTGGAGGAGAGGCAGGCGTGGGTCAGGCAGGCGAGATCGGTCCAGTAGACGTCGGCCTCGTCGTTCGCGGCGTAGAGCCCGACCACCTCGGCCTTGAGCGGTTCGGACCAGCCCGCGGTGGATTCCAGCACCATCCCGAGCCGGGCGCCGATGGACTGTGCGGCGCTCTGCGAGAGCACGATGGGGATCGGCCCGCCGGGCTCGGGGGCACCGGGCCAGCGCCCCTCCACGAGCCGGACGTGGCCGGCGGCCTCGCGCAGGTGGTAGAGCGAGAGCTGGGGAGGTACGCCGTCGGGGCTGGCCAGTCCGGGATTGGCGAGTCCCCGGGCGTCCGCCGAGGAGCCGTGGACGGGGCCGCTGGGAGCGACGCCGAAGAGCGGACCGGTACGGGAGACGAGGGCGGCCAGCACCTCGTCCAGGTCCTTGGGGGTCTGGTTCCCGAAGCGGGGAGGCGCGGTGACCCACAGGCTGGTCGGGCTCGGACCGCGCGACTCCAGGAAGGACCGCAGAGCCTGGTCGGCGCCCCGGTCCTCGGCGCGCGGCAGGGCGGCGGAGAGCAGGACGGCGACGAAGGCCAGGGCCGCACCGAGCAGGGTGGCGAGCGGGGTCGCGCGCAGCCGGGTCCGCACCCAGGGCGCGGGCGCGGGCACCGCGCGTGAGGGGGCCCCGCCCCGGGCGTTCCCGGGAGGCTCCGTGCCGTCCGGGGTGCGCCGCTCGGCGTTCGTCGCGGCCGGCCCGGTCATATCTCCTCCATGTGCCGCAGCCGGTCGGCTGTCTTCAAGGTGTTCCCGTTGCGCAGGCCGCCGACGACCGCCGACAGCAGCGGCACCGCGGCGATGGCGGCGGCCAGCAGCAGGGTCCGCGCCGTGGGCAGGTCCACCAGCACCTCCGGCATCGGCCGCCCGGCGGCCGGCGTCAGCACCATCAGCGGCACCACGAGATGAACGATGACGGCGCCCAGCCCCAGCCCGACGACGGTGCCCAGGCCGACGAGCACGCAGCTCTCGGCCGTGGCCGTACGGGCCAGGTCGCGGCGGCGTGCGCCGAGGGCCAGCAGCACCGAGAACTCCCGGGCCCGTTCGCGGGAAGCCGCCGCGGCCGAGGCCGCGAAGCCGATCGCCGCCAGCACCGCGCAGGCCACCGCCAGGGCGGCGAGCGCTCCCTGCGGCCCCGCGCTGAGCGGATCGTCCAGCAGGGTTCGGGCCACCTCCTCGCGCAGCCGCACCTGCTGGACGCCCGCCGTGGAGCGCAGCTCGGCGGCGGCGCGGGCCGGCGCCGAGTCGTCGGCGGAGGCGGCCGGCAGCCACCACTCGCCGGGAGCCGGAAGCTCCCGGCCGCCGGCCGCCAGTACCCGGCTCGCCGTGGTCAGGTCGACGGCGATCGCGGTGTCTCCGGCGACGGGCAGCGAGCCGACCGCCGCGGTGACGCGTACCGGCACGGTGGCGTCGCCCAGCTTGACGGGCACCAGATCACCCACGGCACCCCCGACCGCGGCCAGGTAGGCCCGGGTGGCGATCCCGGGGACCTCGGACTCCACGGCGGCTTCCGGCGCCAGGCTGACCAGTACGCCGCCGGCCTCGGGCGAGCCGTCGCGGTAGCGCAGCCGGGCCAGCGCCGGGACGCCGCCCGCGTCGGAGGCGGGGAGCGACTCGGCGGCCGGGGCGCCGCTGTTGAGTGCCGGCACCGTGAGCTTCCAGTCCGGGATGGAGACGGTGATCGCAGCCGCCGTGCCGTCGCGGCTCTGCGAGACCGCGAGGCTCCGTACGGTCAGTTCGTCGAACATCTTGGCCGGATCAGGGGTGGCCAGGGGGCCGGTGCCGGGGCGCCAGCCCACCCGGTCGTACGTGAACACGAACCCGGCCACGCGCAGCGGCGCGGCGGCCGAGCCGAGCGGGGCGCCGACGAGCGAGCCGAGGTCCACCGACACGGTGGCCTCGCCGTCCTCGGGGAGCTGGACCATCGGACTCCGGTAGGTGATGCCGAATCGGTCGCGCAGCATCAGGCCCAGACCCGGCCGCCCGCCCGCGCCGACACCCCGTACGGCGACGGCGAGATCGACGCGCTGCGGGCTGTCGGGCAGCGGGATGCCGGAGGCGGCGGACGCCCCCCGCGCCGACGCGGAGACCAGCGGCGCGAACAGCTCGCGCAGGGAGCGCCCGTCCCGCAAGTCGGACCGCAGCGGGACCCGTTCGCCGACGGCCGCCGCGTCCATCGCCATCACCTGACCGGTGCGCCCGCCCGGCAGCTCCTGCTTCGTTCGGAGCACCGGGATCACCCGTTCCCCGCCCGGCAGCGACCCGTAACGGCCGCCGCGGCCCATCGGGGGCAGGTCGCTGCCGGATATCAGCAGGCCGCCGGCCGTGGTGAAACCGGCCTGGTCGCGCTGGGATCCGGACCAGGCGGTGTGCTGGCCGAGGGCGAGGACCCCGCTGGAGACGGCGAGGACGAGCAGCAGCACCGGCCCGGTGGCGCGGCGCGGCCGCCGGGCGAGCTGCCAGCCCACGAGCGCCGGACCCAGACCCCGGCCCCGGGAGGCGATCCGCGCGCCGAGGCGCGCCGCGAACGGCAGCAGCCGCAGGACCAGCAGGGTGCCCGCGATCAGCGCCAGCGTCGGGGCGGCGACCAGCACGGGGTCCACACCGAACAGGGCGCCGGACGGATCGGCGGAGGGGGCGGCGGAACGCGGCGCGGAACCCGACCCGTTGGAGCCGTACCGGGACAGCTGCTGGTAGGCGAGCACGGCCAGTGCCACCAGCGCCAGGTCCAGGCCCGAGCGGGTGGCGCCGGCGACGAGCGCCTGGCGGCGGCCGGTCCGCCGCAGGGCGGCGGCCGCGGCGCCGCGCAGGACCACGGGCAGGGTGGTCAGGGCGACGCATCCGAGGGCGCAGCCCGCCGCGACCGGCCAGAGCGGCCAGCGGAGGGAGACGGTGAAGGGGACGTGGGCCAGCGAGCCGTAGCCGCCGAGCAGGCGGAGCAGCGGCAGGGCCAGCAGCGGCGCGAGGACGGCGGCGGGCAGCGCGAGGAGCAGCGACTGGGCCGCGGTGAGGACACCGAGCCGGCGGCGGGAGGCGCCGCGGGCCGTGAGCAGGACCCGCTCGCTCTCCTGGCGCTCCGTCAACAGGTGCGATACGAGCAGCAGCGCGGCTCCGGCCAGGACGGCGAGTTGCAGGGCGCCGACCAGCAGGGTGGACCGGGCCACGGTCAGACCGGACTGCAACTCCCCAAGCAGCAGCGGGAGTTGAGTGTCCGGATGTAGTCCGGAGTTGCGCTGGAACGCTTCGGCGGCCTTCGTCGCCCGAGCCCGGACCGCCTCGATCCCGTCGACGTCGGCGGTGGCGAAGTCGGGGGTGAGGAGCACCGCGCGGCTGTCCTGCGCGAGCCCGCCGACGGTGAACGCCGAGTCGTCCGCGAGCAGCGGGCCGTACGTGGTGAAACTGCCGACCTGGAGGCCGCGGGCGCCCAGCGGGTCGAGCCGCCAGTACGGGGCGTCCGGGTCGCTCGCCGCGTAGACGCCGGTCACCAGCACCGTCAGGGGCGAGCCGGCGCCGTACCGGTCGTCGAGGCGGACCTCGGCCGGCAGTGCGCCCTCGGTCAGCCCGAGCCGGGCCAGCGCCGCCTTCGGGACGGCCACGGGGACGCGACTGCCCGGGCCGGAAACCGACCCGGTCACGGGCTGCGGCCACGTGCCCGCGAGGAGCCGTACGCGCTCCTTGGCGAAGGCCGCCAACAGCGTCAGGTCGGCGTCCCTGCCCCGGGTGTGCAGGCCGGGCAACCCGTAGGACCGGCTGCGCGCCACGCTCTCGGTGGTGGAGGGGAGCGGGCCGAACAGCTCGTGCGCGAAGCCCCGTACCGCCGCGTCGTCCTTGGCGCGGTCGGCCGTCGCATGACCCCCGGTGACCAGTACGGTGCTGCGCGCGTGGCCGGGGCCCTGGAGGGCCTGGCGCAGGCCGGCCTCGCCCACGCCCCCGGTGAACGCGAAGAGCGCGGTCAGGACGGTCGTGGTGATCAGGACGGTGAGCAGTACGGCGGCCGCGAGGGGCAATCGCCCGCGCAGTCGGCGCACGACGAAGCCGAGCATGTGCCTGTTCCTCCCCCGCACCGGACGTGTGATCCCGGATAGCGGACGATGCTGCCAGATTCGAACAGATAGCGGAAGGGACTTGCGTGAAAGGGGCATTGGATGAACAAATCGACGGGGGCGAGCACGCAAGGGCGCGATTTCGGACAACATCCGGTGGTCGCACCGGCGTCCGCACCGGCGGCCCCTCCCACCGCAGGCCGGGCCGGTGCGGGACGGGTGGCCGAACAGAATCCCAGGGGGAACCACAGCATGACGCAGCGTCAGCATCAGTCGCATCAGTCGCAGGAGTCGCAGTCGCAAGGGGCGCAGTCGCAGGGGGCGCAGTCACGGAGTGCGCGGGCGCCTGAGACGTCGGCGCGGCAGGACGCCGGCGCGACGCGGCCGATGGTGGTCGTGGACGACGTGCGGCGCAGCTTCGGCACCGGACCGCAGGCCGTCCACGCGCTGCGCGGAGTGTCGTTCGAGGTCCGCCGGGGAGAACTCACCGCGCTCAAGGGGCGGTCGGGATCCGGCAAGACCACCCTGCTGAACCTGGTCGGCGGCCTCGACGCACCCACCGGGGGCAGCATCACCCTCGACGGAACCGACCTGGCCGATCTGGACGAGGAGGGCCGCCTCGCGCTGCGCCGCGACCGGATCGGCTTCGTCTTCCAGTCCTTCGGCCTGATCCCCGCCCTGACCGCCGCCGAGAACGTCGGGGTCCCGATGCGGCTGCGCAAGATCGCGGCCAAGCAGCGCGAGGAGCGCGCGCGTACGCTGCTCGCCCTCGTCGGCCTCTCGGACCACACCGAGCAGCGCCCCGGAGAGCTCTCCGGCGGGCAGCAGCAGCGGGTCGCCGTCGCCCGCGCCCTCGCGAACGAGCCCGACCTGATCATCGCGGACGAACCGACCGGGCAGCTCGACTCCGACACCGGACGCCAGATCATGCGACTGCTGCGCGCCGTGGTGCGCAGCGAAGGGGTCACGGCGCTGGTGGCGACCCACGACCCGGCCCTGATGGAGCTGGCGGACCGGGTGGTGGAACTGCGCGACGGGCGCATCGTGGAGGTTGAGGCGGAGACGGGGGCGGAGGCGGAGGGCGCCGAGCCGGGCGTCGAGTCCGAGGTGTCCGAAGCGCCCGAGGCGTCCGAAGCCTAGGCCGGACCGGCGGCCGTCCCCGGCCGCCGCCGGGAGCTACTCGGTGTGCAGGGCCGAGGCGATCGTCATCCGGGCCGCCGACCGGGCCGGGAGCAGCGCGCCCAGAACGGCGATCGCGATCCCGGCCAGCAGCATCGCGGTGAGTTGCGGCGCGTGCCAGACGTCCTTCATCGACTCCGGGAACGAGACGATGCCGACGTTGTCCACGACCAGACGGTGCGCGAGGATCCCGAGAGGGATCCCGAGCAGGCCGCCGACCAGACCGATCCCGGTCACCGAGGTCACCGTCATCGTGACCACCTGGCGCGGTGTCATGCCGATGGACTTGAGCATGCCGAGGTCGCGACGGCGTTCGCGAGTGTTCAGCAACACGGTGTTGAAGACACCGAGCGAGGCCACCAGCGTCAGCAGTACCGAGAACACCGAGGAGAATCCGACCACGGTGGCGGTGGCGGCGTTGCCCGAGGCCCCCGCTTCCGCGCGCAGGCCCGGGTCGGCCGCGTCGACGGCGTCCGCGTACGCGCGGGCGTCCGCGCCCGGGGCGAGCCGGACGGTGTAGTCGACCGCGCGCGTACCCGGCGCGAGCAGGTCGAGGGTCTCCCAAGTGGATTCCAGCGAGCGGGCGTTGCTGTCGATGAGCTCACCGACGATCGTGGCGGTCGTCCGTCTGCCGTTGGCCTCCAGGGTGACCCGGTCGCCGACCGCGAGTCCGCGTTCGGTCAGGAAGGCGGGACCGGCCGAGATCTCGCCGGGACCGCTGGGCGGCCGGCCTTCCACGAACATGGCCCGGGCCCCGGACAGGCTCCCCCGGTAGAAGCTCCCGAAGGCGGGCTGCGCGTACCCGACCAGGCTCACCTGCGTCAGCCCCCGGGCCCGTACCTCCTGTGCTCCCAGAGCCCGCAGCCGCTCCTCGATCTGCGCGTCGCTGAGCAGTGGTTGCGCGGGCCGGCCGTCGGCGGAGCCGGCGTGGACGGCGACCCCGGGGCCGCCGGTGTCGTGTCCGGCCTTCGCGTACGCGACCATCGTGCTGGTCAGACCGGTCGCCAGGGTCACCGTGGTGACGCCGAGGACGATGGCCGCCATGGTCATGAAGGCGCGGCCGGGACGGGCGAACGGATGACCGAGGCCCAGGCTGACGGAGCGCGGCAGCCGGGAGGAGGCGAGCGCGCGCTGGACGCGCAGTCCGCGGCCGGTGCGCGGCGCACCGCCCGCGCTGATGGCCTGCGCGGCCGGCAGCCGGTGTGCCCGCAGGGCCGGTACCAGCGCGGTCAGCAGGACGAGGGCGGGCATGCCGGCCAGAGCGGCGGCGCTGAGCCAGGGGGAGAGGGAGTCCACGCCCGCCAGGCCGGTCTCGATCCCGGAGAAGGCCACCTGCAGGATGACCCCGGCCAGAGCGTTGCCGAGCAGGGTGCCCAGTACGCAGCCCACCACGGCGGGGACCGAGACCATCGTCAGGTAGACGGCGACGACCTGGTTCGGCGTGAAGCCGATGGCCTTGAGCACGCCGATGTGCCGGCCGCCGGAAACGACGGCGCCGCTGACCACGTTCCCGACGATCAGAGCGGAGACCAGCAGCCCCAGGACGCCGAAGAGGCCCATGAAGGGCAGATAGGCGTCCGCCCGCGAGGAGAAGATTTTCTTGAGGGTGAGGTAGTTCTGCGCGGCCGTCACCGAGTCGGCGGGCAGCTCGGCCGTGGTCCGGGCCAGCGAGTCGCGCAGCTGCGCGCCCGTCGCCGAGTCGGTGAACCGGTACAGCATCTGCGCGGAGGCCGGGTGCAGCGCGGCCACTTGCTCGGGCGTCACCCAGGCGGCGGCCGACTTGCTCATGCTCGTCGCGAACCCGACGACCGTGAGGGTGGGAACCCCGGGCACCTCGAGCTTGGTCCCGAGGAGATCGGCGTACGGAGCCCCGTCGATGCCCCAGTCGACGACGATCTCGCCGGGCGCCTCGGCCCAGCGCCCCACCAGCACTTCGACGCGGTCCACCGGGCCCGCGGGATCGGCACGGCCCACCACGGTCAGGGGGCCGGGCGGCATCCAGAGCCAGTCCCCGGGCACGTCGACGACGGCCTGGCCGAAGGGTCCGGCGGCGGCCGCCACGCCCGGGCGGTGCGCGGTCGCGGCGAGTTGGGGCCCGGAGACCTTGGCCGTGTCGTACGTGGCGACCGTGTGCGCGCCGCGCTGCGCGGAGTACGCCTTGTCGAAGGGGCCCGAGGCGGCGGCGAGGAGGCCGAGCGCGAGCAGGACGGTGGTGGTGGAGCAGAGGACGACGAGGGCGATGACGAACGTCTGGACCTTGCGGCGCCCGACGGCGGCGCGGGCGGCCCGCCAGACGGCGCTCACGCGGAACGCTCCAGCGCGTCGGTGGCCTTCGGGTGCGTGGCCTGCGGGTCGGTGCCCTGCGGATCCGTGCCCTGCGGGTCGGTGTCCTGCCCGTTGTCCAGGGCGCGTTCGCGGGCGACGCGGCCGTCGGCCATCTCGACGAGCCGGCCGGCGCACCGGGTGGCGAGATGCGGGTCGTGGGTCACGATCAGCAGGGTCTGGCCTATCTGGTTGAGGTCGATCAGCAGGTCCATGACCTGCTCGCCCGAGCGGCTGTCGAGCGCCCCGGTGGGTTCATCGGCCAGCAGGAGGGCCGGACGGTTCATCAGGGCGCGGGCCACGCCGACGCGCTGGCGTTCGCCGCCGNNGGCGGGCCGGGACGCCGGTGAGCTGGCCGGCGAGCGCGACGTTGTCGAGGGCGGGCAGGTCGTCGATGAGGTTGAAGAACTGGAAGATCATGCCGACTTCGCGGCGCCGGTACAGCGCGAGGCCGGTCTCGTTCAGCTTGCCAAGGTCCTGGCGGTGCACCTCGACGGTGCCCGTGGTCGGCCGGTCGAGGCCGGCCACCATGTTGAGGAGGGTGGACTTGCCGCACCCGGACGGTCCCATCACGGCGACCGCCTCGCCCCTGCGGATCTTCAGTGAGAGGCCGTCGAGCGCCTTCGCGTCGCCGTACTCCTTGTGCACGCGGTCCAGGCGGACGACGACCTGACCTGCGGTGTCGTGATGAGTTGTCATGGCAAGAACCTAGAAGGCGGGTGGGCGGGAGTGCGTCACCCCCCGGATGTAAACAGGAGGCCGCGTCATCCTGGGGATGTACGCGGGAAGACCCGGGGGAGGGATGCGGACTACGAGGACGACCTGCGAAGGTTGCGGGGTCGGTGATCTTGGACGAGGGGTTGTGGGGGAGATGGCGGGGGAGGTGGCGGGGGAGGGCTGGCTGTTCGCA
>NZ_JAGGOW010000057.1:0-45410 GCF_018614135.1 Streptomyces sp. ISL-66 | reverse complement strand
CGGCGGCCGCGGCGGCTGCGGCGGTGCTCGTCGCGTGCGCGCTGGCCGTCGCGCTCGTACGGGCGCGACGCGCGCACCGGGCGGCGATCGAGGAGCGCGGGTGGCTGCTGGAGCGGGAGCGGGAGACAGCGGCCCGTAGCGCGGTGGACGCGGAGCGGGCCCGGATAGCCTCGGAACTGCACGACATAGTCAGCCACAACGTCAGCCTGATGGTGGTCCAGGCCGGCGCCGCCCGCGAGGTGCTGGACACGCTGCCGCAGGAGGCGGCGGCCGCGATGGGCGCCGTTGAGAACGCCGGGCGCAGGACCATGACCGAACTGCGGCACCTGCTGGGCCTGCTGGCGCCCGCGCAGGACGGCAAGGACGAGCCGTACGGCGATGGGCGCGGTGGCAGGGGCGGTGGTGGAGGCGGTAGCGGGAGTGGTGCCCTGGAGGCGATCACGGAGCTGGCGCCGCAGCCGAGCCTGAGCCGGCTCAGTCCGCTCATCGACCGCATAGCCTTCGCCGGCCTGCCGGTCGAGGTACGCATATCCGGCGAACCACGGCCGCTGCCGGCCGGGATCGACGTCACCGCCTACCGGATCATCCAGGAAGCGCTGACCAACGCACTCAAACACGGGGACGGGGTGAAGGCCGAGGTGACGGTGAGATACGCGGACCACGCGCTGCGGGTCGAGGTGCTCAACAGCGGGCCGAGCGTGCTCTCGGGGGACCGGGCACCGGCACCCGCCGCGCCCGGCCGGTCCGTCAGCTCCGGTGCGACGGGCGAACCGTCCGCGCGGGCGGTCAGGACGGTCAGGGCGGACGGCACGGGGCGCGGGCTGGTCGGCCTGCGCGAGCGAGTCGCCGTGTACGGAGGGGACTTCGACGCCCGGCGCCGCCTCGGCGGCGGCTACCGGGTACGCGCCCGTCTCCCGCTGGAGCGACCGTGACCACGCCCGCGACACTGGCCGAGCAGGCCCCCGGCCCCCGGGTGGTCATCGCCGATGACCAGGAACTGGTCCGCACCGGCTTCCGGCTGATCCTCAAGGCCCGGGGGATCGATGTGGTCGGAGTGGCCGCCGACGGGGTGGAGGCCGTCTCGCAGGTGCGCCGCCTGCGCCCTGACGTCGTCCTGCTCGACATACGCATGCCCCGCCTGGACGGGCTGGAGGCCGCCCGGCAGATCCTCGCCGAAGCGCCCGACTGCCGGGTGATCATGCTGACCACCTTCGACCTCGACCAGTACGTCTACGCCGCCCTGGCCGCAGGAGCCAGCGGGTTCCTGCTCAAGGACGTCACCCCGGAGTACCTCGCCAACGCCGTACGGCTCGTCGACACCGGAGACGCGCTGCTCGCCCCGTCGATCACCCGCCGACTGGTGGAGCGCTGCGCCTCGGCGGCCGCCGCGCGCGGCGGACCCTCGGCCCCGGCGCCCCACCCCGACCTGGACGCCCTCACCCCGCGCGAGCGGGAGGTGCTCACCCTCATGGGCCACGGGCTCTCCAACGCCGAGCTGGCCCGGGAGTTCACCCTCAGCGAGGCCACGGTGAAGACCCACGTGGCCCGCATCTTCGCCAAGCTGGCCCTGCGCGACCGAGCCCAGGCGGTCGTCCTGGCCTACGAGACCGGCCTGGTGACGCCGGGATCGCAGGCCTAGTGCGGTGAGGGCGGTTAGCGCGGTGAGGGCGGGCCGGACGTCGTCAGGAGGTGCAGGCGCAGGGCGAGTTGGAGTTCCAGGGCGCGGGCGGGGGAGTTCCAGTCCTCGCCCAGTAGTTGCCGGATCCGGTCGAGTCGCTGCACGACCGTGTTGACGTGGATGTGCAGGGCGTCCTTGGCCTTGGAGAGGCTCGCGCCGTGCGTGTAGTAGGCCCGCAGGGTGTGGACCAGCTCGGTGCCGCGCTGGGCGTCGTAGTTGATGACCGGGCCGAGCACCCGGTGGACGTAACCCCCGACGTCGCCGTGGTCGCCGAGCAGGAGGCCCACGAAGCCCAGGTCGGGGAGGGCCGCGCCGCAACCGGTGTGGCCCAGGGAGTGAAGCGCCTCCAGGCAGCGCACGGCCTCCGCGTACACGGCCGGCAGGCCGGTCGGATGGCCGGCCGGCCCGGCGGAGCCCACCGTGACGGGTGCGCCCAGGGCCTTGCCCAGTTCGGTGGCCAGGGACCGCGCGAGCTCCCCGGGCCGCTCGGCCGGGGCCAGGAGCACGATCTGCCCTTCGTGCAGTCCGGCCAGACCGTCGAGGGCGCGGGCGCGGCGGGCCGTCTCCGTCGAAAGCCGGGGCCGCAGGGCAGCGTCGGAGTGCAGGACCAGGACGGAGTGCGGTCGCGCGAGGTTGACGCCGAGTTTGCGGGCCCGGATCGTCTGGCTCCCGCTGTCGCGGGTCCGTCCGGGGCTCTCCGGGGTCAGCAGGTCGCTGAGCAGTTCGCCGCGGACCCGGTCCTCGGCGTGCGCCACCGACCGGCGCAGCAGCAGGAGGAGCGCGGTGACCAGGCTGGTGCGCTCGAACAGCCGCCGGTCGGTGTCCGAGAGGTCCGGCCGTCCCGTCAGCGCGATGCTGCCGAGGAGTTCTGGTCCGGCCAGGACCGCGCAGACCCATACGCCGTCCACCGCAGCGGCCCGGCCGCCGGACCGGGAGGCGGCCACCCCCTGGGCGGGCGGGCCGATCGGCTCGGTGGCGACCCGGGCCAGCTCGGCGCCGTCCGCGTCGTGCACCACCAGCCCGCCCCGTAGCAGCGCGGCCACCTCCCGGGCCACGTCGGTGACGTCGCCGCCGCGCAGGACCAGGTCGGTGAGCCGGTCATGGGTCTCGGTCGCCAGCCGCACGGCCTCGCTGTGGGCATGCGCCGTCTCGGTGGCCGAGTTGAGCTCGACGAGGGCCGTGCGCGTCTCCTCCAGCAGCCGGGCGCCGTCGATGGCGACGGCGGCGTGGTCGGCGAGCGAGGACAGCAGCGCGACCGCGTCGGGGGCGAAGTCGCGCACCGACCGGTCGGCCGCGTAGAGCACTCCGATGACCCTGGAGGCGACGCGCAGCGGGACGCCGAGGATGCCCCGCAGGCCCTCCTCGCTCACGCCGGAGTCGATGGTGCTGGTGTGCCGGAAGCGGCCGTCGGCCCGGTAGTCGGCGCTGGCGTAGGGGCGCGCCGTCTGGGCGACCAGGCCGCCGAGGCCCTCGCCCATGCCGAGCCGCAGCTGCTGGAAGGCGGCGGACACGGAGCCGTCGGTGACCCGCATGAACGTATCGCCCACGACGGGGTCGTTGAGCGTGAGGTAGGCGACGTCCGTGCCCAGCAAGGTCCTGGCCCGGCGCACGATGGCCCGTAGCACCGCGTCGAGGTCGCGCAGCGCCGCGAGGTCGCCGGCCGTGTCGAAGAGGGCGGTCAGTTCGGCCTCGCGCCGGCGGTGCTGGGCCAGGGTGCGGCGAATGTCCAGGGCGACCCTGGTGGCCTCCTCGACGAGGGCCTGTTCGTCGGCGCCCGCCCCGGCGCGCCGGGCCCGCGCGCCGGGCCCGGCGAAGTCCTCGACGGGTGCGCCCTCGGCGAGCAGCTCCAGGAGCCGGCGCAGCGCGGTCACGGGCTCGGTGGGTTCGGTCACGGGGGCCATGCTGGCAGCCCTTCGGCGCGGAGGCGCGGACGGGGTCCGCCCGCCGACCGGCAGCACCGGATACGGCGGGCGGAACGAGGACGGGCGGGCGGAGGCTCAGGCAGGGTCGGCGGGCGCGCCCGAAGCGGCGCCTGAAGCCGCGCCCGAAGCGGCGCCCGAAGCCGCGGTGGCGGGCCGGCCGGCGTACGCGCTCCCCGCACCCACCGCCGTCCCTGCGCCCGCGCCCGCGTCCGCCCTCGGCACCGACAGGTCCCGGCCCCGGGTCTCGCGGGCGAAGGCGACGGTGAGGGTGGTGACGAGCGCGGCCGCCGACAGGTACACGGAGACCGGCACGGAGGAGCCGTAGTCCTTGAGGAGTTCGACGGCGATGATCGGGGCCAGGGCACCCGCGACGATCGAGGCGAGCTGGGAGCCCATCGAGGCACCCGAGTAGCGGACCTTGGTGTCGAACATCTCGGAGACGAAGGCGGCCTGAGGCCCGTACATGGCTCCGTGCAGGAGCAGACCGGCGGTGACGGCCGCCGTGATGACGGCGAACGACTTGGAATCCACCAGCGCGAAGAACGCGAACGCCCACAGGGCCATGCCCACCGAGCCGATCAGGGTCACCGGCCGGCGCCCGATCCGGTCCGAGAGCGCACCCCAGGCGGGGATGGTGACGAAGTGGACGGCCGAGCCGATCAGGAGCGCGTTCAGCGCGGTGGTCTTGGGGAGCCCGAGGTGGGTGGTGACGTAGACGAGGAGGAAGGACGTGAGGACGTAGTACGAGATGTTCTCGCCGAAGCGGGTGCCGATGGCGGTCAGGACCTGCCGCCAGTCCTTGCGGAACACCTGCACGACGGGCGCCTTCTCCTCCACCGCGAGGTTCTTGGCCTCGGCCTGCGCGGCGAGGAAGACGGGGGACTCCGACACGGAGAGCCGGATCCACAGCCCGACCACCACGAGGAGTCCGGAGAGCAGGAAGGGGATCCGCCAGCCCCAGGCGAGGAACGTGGCGTCCGACTGCACGGCGGCCAGCAGCGCCAGTACCCCGGTGGCCAGCAGGTTCCCCCCGGGCGCCCCCGACTGCGGCCAGGAAGCCCAGAACCCGCGGTGCTCGGCCCCGCCGTGCTCGGAGACGATCAGCACGGCCCCGCCCCACTCGCCGCCCAGCGCGAACCCCTGCACCAGGCGCAGCGCGGTCAGCAGGATCGGCGCGCCCACGCCGATGCTGGCGTGCGTGGGCAGCAGCCCCATCGCGAAGGTCGCCCCGCCCATCATCACCAGGCTGAGCACCAGCAGCTTCTTGCGGCCGACCTTGTCGCCGAAGTGCCCGAACACCACCCCGCCGAGCGGGCGGGCCAGGAACCCGATCGCGTAGGTGAGGAAGGCGATCAGGGTCCCGGTGAGCGGATCCGCGGTGGGGAAGAACAACTTGTTGAACACCAGGGCCGCGGCGGTCCCGTAGAGGAAGAAGTCGTACCACTCGATGGTGGTCCCGATGAGGCTCGCGGCGACGATCCGTCTGATGCCTGACGGAGCCTTCGGGGCGGTTGCGGGGGAGACCATGTGCACCACTTCCAGGGTGTCTGCGGGGACGTCGGGTGTGGCCACAACGTAGAAGTCCGCAGGTCAGCGGCATATGTGGCCGGTCACCACAATCAACCCCAGCCGAGTGTGTCCGGGCGCCACACGACCCGAACCGATCCCCCCTCAGCCCCCCTGCCGATTCCCGCCTGCGACTGAGCGATCGTAGAAACGACCAGGCTCACCTGCGGCGAGTCGACCCCATTGACCTCCCACGCGCTCTTCAGGAGGCCTTCGCGGACCTGACCACATTGGTTGAAGTCGCCCACTTCCTCGCCGACTGGTCGTTGATGCACATCACCGACGTCCGCTGGGGCGCGTTGGCACAGACCGCACACATGGAATACCGGGAACTGATGGGCGATCATCCGGTTGTTCCGACAAGGGCTATGACCTAGACCGATAACGATTTGTCGTATGCGTCGCCGACCGAGCCGATCGAGGCCGCGACCTGGGCCTTTCGAGGTGTTCGGCGAGCCGGAAACTGTCCGCGGCACCTTCGACGAGCGCGCCGACCTCTCGGTGGCCGCCGGGGCACCAGCGAGAGGCTCGCCCAGGCTTGTCGACGCCTTGGACTAGGCACTGAGCGCGTCCTTACCGGCTGGTCGCGGAAGGGGACACGGCCGAGAAGCCTGGGAGGGATCTGGCCGCCGCCCGTGCCGCCGACTGGCCCTCCGGGCCCGCGCTTTTGAGTGACACGACCGCTCGGCGCCGTGCGGGCCACCGTCGTGGTCCCCGACGATCGCCGGTGGTCGTTCGTGTCACGGACATGATCCGTCGCCAGCCGCGGAGGAGATCTCGTGCAGGTCCTGCTCATTGCGAGTGCCTTCAATAGCCTCACGCAGCGCGTACACGCTGAGCTGCGCGACCACGGCCACCAGGTCGCGGTCGAACTTGCCATGCCCGGGACTTCGTTGACGCTAGCGGTGGATCGACACCAGCCGGACCTGATCATCGCCCCCATGTTGCGCACGGTGATTCCCAAGGAGATCTGGTCCTCCCGGCCGTGTCTGATCGTTCACCCCGGACCGGTCGGCGACCGCGGCCCGTCCTCGCTCGACCGGGCCGTCCAGGAAGGACGGTCCCGCTGGGGCGTCACCGTCCTCCAGGCTGTCGAGGAGATGGACGCCGGGGACGTCTGGGCCAGCGTCGAATGCGCCGTCCCGCAGGTCGCGAAGAGCGACCTGTACCGCGGGGAGATCGCCGATGCGGCACTGGAAGCGGTCCTGCTGGCGGTCGAACGCTTCGCCTCCGGCGCGTACACCCCACAGCCCCAGCTCACCGGTCACGCACGCCCCTACCTGCGGCAGGAACACCGCCGCATCGACTGGCATTCGGACTCAACCGAGCGGGTGCTGCGCGTCCTTCGGGCGGCCGATTCCCAGCCCGGCGTACGGGATGAGCTGCTCGGCGGTGAGTGGTACCTGCACGGCGGCTACCCCGAAGGCCGGCTGCGCGGGCGGCCGGGCGAGCTGTTGGCCACCCGCGCCGGGGCGATCTGCCGTGCGACGGCCGACGGGGCCGTCTGGATTCCCGAACTGCGGGCCCTGCGCGTGCCCGGGGTACCGGCGCCCGTGAAGCTGCCGGCCACCGTGGCCCTCGGCGACCTGCTGCGTCCGCCGCATTTGCCGCGCCCGCTACCCGAGGACGCGGCCCCGCCACCCGGCGCGGGCGCCGGACGCGACAGGACCTGGTCCGAGATCGACTACCGGGAGGAGGGCGGAGCCGGCTTCCTCACGTTCTCCTTCCCCGGCGGCGCCATGAGCACCGAGCGGTGCCGTCGGCTGCTCGACGCCTACCGGACCGCCTGCTCCCGCCCCACCTCCGTACTCGTCCTCGGCGGCCGCCGTGACTTCTTCTCCAACGGCATCCACCTGGGCGTCATCGAGGCCGCGGCCGACGCGGCCGAGGAGTCCTGGGCGAACATCAACGCCATGGACGACCTCGTCGAAGCCGTCCTGACAACCACCGACCGCCTCGTCGTTGCGGCCCTCGGCGGCAACGCCGCCGCGGGCGGCGCCATGCTCGCCCTCGCCGCCGACGAGGTCTGGTGCCGCTCGGGCGTGGTGCTCAACCCCCACTACCGACTGATGGGGCTGTACGGCTCGGAGTACTGGACGTACACGCTGCCGCGCCGGGTCGGGGCGGCAGCAGCCACCCGGCTGACCCGAGAGGCCCTGCCCGTCAGCGCCGCCGCCGCGGTACAGCTCGGGCTGGCTGATCGTACGGTCGCCTGCGCGCCCGGGGCCTTCGCCGACGTCACGGTCCGTCTCGCCACGCGGCTGGCCGGCTCGCCGGGGGCACAGGCCAGGATCGCCGCGAAGAAGGCGAGGCGCGAGCTGGACGAGGCGACCCGGCCGCTGGCCGTGTACCGGGAGACCGAGCTGGCCCGGATGCGGGAGACCTTCTTTGACCCCGAGGCCCCCTACCACGCCCTGCGCAGGGCGTTCGTACGCAAGGAGAGCCCGGCGGCCACCCCGCCGCACCTGGCCCGCGTCCACGGAGGCGGCTCCCGGCACGGTGGCGGCCCCGACGCCGGACCGGTCCCAGGACGACGGCCGCGGGTCGGATCACCGGACCGGCCGGGCGTCACTGGACTGGGCGTACATGACTGCGCACCGGGACCTCCCGCCTGTTAGCAAGAAAGGTGACGCCGGCATGCCGGCCCTGCCGGTCTTCCCCACCCTCCGCACTCTCCCCCCACCCCTCCCCTAGGAGGCATCCAGATGAACACGCAAACGCCGACCGAGGCCGAGGACCCCCCGATCCACATCCTCTGGATCAACGCGGGACTGAGCTGCGACGGCGACTCCGTGTCGCTGACCGCGGCCATGCAGCCCAGCATCGAAGAGATCGTGATGGGCGTGCTGCCCGGTCTGCCGAAGATCGCCGTGCACTGGCCCCTGATCGACTTCGAATGCGGTCCCGTGGGCGGCGCGGACACGTTCATCGAGTGGTTCTTCAAGGGGGAGCGCGGCGAGATCGACCCCTTCGTGCTCGTCGTGGAGGGGTCCATCCCCAACGAGAGCATCAAGGCCGAGGGCTACTGGTCCGGTTTCGGCGACGATCCGGAGACCGGCCAGCCCATTACCACCAGCGAGTGGATCGACCGGCTGGCGCCCAAGGCCCTCGCCGTCGTCGCCATCGGCACGTGCGCCACGTACGGCGGAATCCACGCGATGGAAGGCAATCCGACTGGTGCCATGGGGCTGCCCGACTACCTCGGCTGGGACTGGAAGTCCAAGGCCGGCATCCCGATCGTGTGCGTGCCCGGTTGCCCGATCCAGCCGGACAACTTCTCCGAGACGCTCACCTACCTGCTCTACCAGGCGGCAGGTTCGGCCCCGATGATCCCGCTCGACGACAAGCTGCGCCCCACCTGGCTGTTCGGCGCGACCGTGCACGAGGGCTGCGACCGGGCCGGCTACTACGAGCAGGGGCAGTTCGCCCACACCTACGACTCCCCGAAATGCCTGGTCAAGCTCGGCTGTTGGGGCCCCGTCGTGAAGTGCAACGTGCCCAAGCGCGGCTGGATGAACGGCATCGGCGGCTGCCCGAATGTGGGTGGCATCTGCATCGCCTGCACCATGCCCGGCTTCCCGGACAAGTTCATGCCCTTCATGGACGAGCCGCCCGGCGGCAAGGTGTCCAGCGTCGCCAGCGGCGCCTACGGGGCGGTGATCCGCAAGCTCCGGGCGATCACGGCGCACACCGTGGACCAGGAGCCGAAGTGGCGCCACCGCGGGGACAAGCTCACCACGGGCTACCGACCGCCCTGGTGACAGGGCCGGGGCGCTCCGATCAGTAGCAGCCGCACACCCGTAGCGCTCCACATGCGCGGCACCCCCGCAACCGCACTCATGTGACAACCACCGATCCCGCACTGAAGGGTCACGGAGACACGATGGCACCGAAGACGAACGCAGCCGGTGACGGCAGCGGCCTGGTGGAGATGGCCTGGGATCCGATCACGCGGATCGTGGGCAGTCTCGGCATCCACACGAAGATCGACTTCAAGCAGAAGCGGGTAGCCGAGTGTTACAGCACCTCGTCGGTCTTCCGCGGCTACAGCGTCTTCATGCGCGGAAAGGACCCGCGCGACGCGCACTTCATCACCAGCCGCATCTGCGGCATCTGCGGTGACAACCACGCGACGTGCTCCGTCTACGCGCAGAACATGGCCTACGGGGTGAAGCCGCCCCACCTCGCCGAGTGGATCATCAACCTGGGCGAGTCCGCGGAGTACATGTTCGACCACAACATCTTCCAGGAGAACCTGGTCGGGGTCGACTACTGCGAGAAGATGGTCCGCGAGACCAACCCCGGCGTCCTGGAACTGGCCGAGCGCACCCCGGCCCCACACGCGGGCGAACACGGCTTCAAGACCATCGCCGACATCATGCGCTCGCTCAACCCCATCGAGGGGGAGTTCTACCGAGAGGCCCTCCAGGTCAGCCGCTACACCCGGGAAATGTTCTGCCTGATGGAGGGGCGCCACGTGCACCCCTCCACCCTCTACCCGGGCGGTGTGGGCACGATTGCCTCCGTCCAGCTCTTCACGGACTACATGAGCCGCCTCATGCGGTACTGCGAGTTCATGAAGCGCGTCGTCCCGCTCCACGACGACCTCTTCGACTTCTTCTACGAGGCCCTGCCCGGGTACGAGGAAGTCGGCCGCCGGCGCGTGTTGTTGGGCTGCTGGGGGGCGCTCAACGACCCCGAGTACTGCGACTTCACGTACGCCAACATGACCGACTGGGGACGGAAGATGTTCGTCACCCCGGGCATCGTGGTGGACGGCAAACTGGTCACCAACGACCTCACCGAGATCAACCTCGGCATCCGCATCCTGCTCGGCAGTTCGTACTACGACGACTGGCAGGGCCAGGAGAAGTTCGTCACCCACGACCCGCTCGGCAATCCGGTCGACGCCCGCCACCCCTGGAACCAGCACACCATCCCGGCCCCCCAGAAGCGAAACTTCGACGACAAGTACAGCTGGGTGATGTCCCCCCGCTGGTTCGACGGCAAGGACCACCTCGCCCTCGACACCGGAGGCGGCCCGCTCGCCCGCCTGTGGTCCACCGCCCTGTCCGGGCTGGTGCACACCGACTACGTGCAGGCCACCGGCCACAGCGTGGTGATCACCCTGCCGCGCACCATGACCAAGCCCGAGACCCGCTTCGAGTGGAAGATCCCGAAGTGGAGCAACGCGCTGGAGCGCAACCGCGCCCGCACGTACTTCCAGGCGTACGCCGCCGCCATCGCCCTGCACTGCGCCGAGAAGGGACTGGCCGAAGTCCGCGCGGGCCGCACGCAGACCTGGGAGAAGTTCGAGGTCCCGGACGAGGGCCTCGGCGTCGGTTTCACCGAGGCCGTGCGCGGGGTGCTCTCGCACCACATGGTGATCCGCGACGGCAAGATCGCCAATTACCACCCCTATCCGCCGACCCCGTGGAACGCGAGCACCCGCGACACCTTCGGCACGCCCGGACCCTACGAGGACGCGGTGCAGAACACCCCGATCTTCGAGGAGAACACCCCGGAGAACTTCAAGGGCATCGACATCATGCGGGCCGTGCGCAGCTTCGACCCCTGTCTGCCGTGCGGGGTCCACATGTACGTGGGCAAGGGACAGACCGTGAAGCAGATGCACGTCCCCACCGGACTGAGCGGACTGGGCGGATGAGCGCGCGCGAGAGGGTAAGGGCCGACGCCCGCCGAGCGGGCGTCCGCGTCGAGGAGGTGCTCGACCGGCTCGCCGCCACCGGGGACCGGGAGGTGTGCGCGGCCGCCGAGGAACTCGTACGCGTCCTCATGGACTTCTACGGCGCTGGGCTCGCCCGCATCATCGACCGTCTGGGGGAGGACCGGCTCGCCGCCCTCCTCGACGATGAACTGGTGGCGAGCCTGCTCGCCTTGCACGACCTGCACCCCGAGGACGTGGACACCCGGATCGCCCGCGCTCTGGCGAGCGTACGGGAGGACGTGGAACTCCTCGGCTTCGACGGCTCGACCGGGACACTGCGGCTGCGGTCCGCGCCGAGCACCGGCTGCGGTTGTTCCGGAGCGGCCGAGGGCCCTTCACAGGCCGTCGAAGACGCGCTCGCCTGCTTCGCCCCCGAGGTCACCGCGGTGGAGATGGCACCCGCCGAGGCACCGCAGCCGGCCCTGCTCCAGATCGGCACCCGCCCGCAGCCGCCGGTGCGGGCACTGTGAGCGGCGCCCCGGGGTGGTCCCCGCCTGCCGTCCGTCCGGACGGCAGGCCGGGGCCGGGTCACCCCGACCGCGCGGGCCTTCCCGGCCGGTCGAACCTGCCGGGCGGGCCGCGCGGTCTGCGCCGGTTCGCCGGTGCGCGCCCGCCCCGCCAGGAGACCTGCGAGCTGTGCGGGGTGGCGGTCGCCGAAGGCGCGCACCGCCACGTCGTGGAGACCGAGAAGCGGGCGCTGGTCTGCGCTTGCACCGCCTGCGCCCTGCTGTTCGACCGGCCCGGCGTGGCCACCGGCCGGTTTCGCGCCGTCCCGACCCGGTACCTCGCCGACCCTTCCCATCCGCTCGACGCCGGCGCCTGGGAGCTGCTCCAGATCCCGGTGGGCGTCGCCTTCTTCTTCCGCAACGCCGCCCTGGACCGCCTCGTCGCGCTCTACCCGAGCCCGGCCGGCGCCACCGAGAGCGAACTCGACCCCGAGACCTGGCAGGCCGTACTCGGCGCCGGGCGCCTCGCCGCGCTCCTGGAGCCCGACGTGGAGGCCCTGCTGCTGCGCCGTGAGCAGGGCCGGACCGACTGTTATCTGGTACCGATCGACATCTGCTACGAACTCGTCGGGCGGATGCGCCTGTTGTGGACGGGCTTCGACGGCGGGGCCGAGGCGCGAGCCGCACTCGAAGCCTTCTTCGCCGAGGTCGGGCGACGAGCCAGGATCCCGGCGGAGGCACCCGCGCCATGACGGACTTCGAGTTCACCTGCACCGGGGTCCGCGCCGACCCGTACGCCGCCGGGCCCACCCTGGTGTTCCGGCTGCGCGTCACGGCCGGCGGTACCCCCGCACCCGTCCGGGTGCACGCCCTGGCCCTGCGCTGTCAGCTGCGCATCGAACCGGCGCGGCGCGGCTACGGACCGGCCGAGGAGGCCGGCCTGGCCGACCTGTTCGGCGAACGCTCCCGGTGGGGCACCACCCTGCAACCCGTGCAGTTCGCGCAGGTCGCTCTCATGGTGCCCAGCTTCACCGGGGAGACCGAGGTCGACGTGGTCGTGCCGTGCACGTATGACATGGACATCGCGGCAAGCCGCTACTTCAGCACCCTGGAGGAGGGGGAAGCGCCGCTGCTGATGCTGTTCTCCGGCACCGCCTTCACCGGGGCCGGCGGCTTTCACGTCGAGCCCGTGCCCTGGGACCGCGAGGCCTCGTACCGGATGCCCGTGGCGGTCTGGCGTGAGATGGTCGAGCAGCACTTCCCGGGCTGCGGCTGGCTGCGGCTGCCCCGCGACCTCATGGACGAGCTGCTCGCCTTCCGTTCGCGGCACGCCCTCGCCTCCTGGGAGGCGACCGTACGGACCCTCCTGGACGCGGCGGCCGAACCCCTGCCGGAGCCCGCGCCGCCCTTCCGGCTGGGCGCCGTCCTGCCGCGTGTCACGGAGAGGACGGCGCAGTGACGACGGCCACCGCACTGGAGTCCCGCTTCGCCCACGCCCGGCAGGTGGCCGACGCGGTGCTCTTCGAGGGATACGTGCTGTACCCCTACCGGGCTTCGGCGGCCAAGAACCGGCTGCGCTGGCAGTTCGGGGTGCTCGTGCCGCCGGCATGGGGCCGGGTGCAGGGCGAACACGCTTTCCAGCAGACCGAGATCCTGATGGAGCCCAAGGGCGACGCCACCCTCGCCGTGGAGCTGCGCTTCCTGCACGCGCGGCGCCGGGCCGTCGAGCGGGCGCTTCCTGACGGCTCCTTCGAAGGGGTCGCCGAACTACACCTCGACGACCGGGTCCTGGTGCCCTGGGATGAGGGGGCGGAGGAGCGGGTCGAACTGAGTCTGACCCTTGGAGAGTTGACCGAGGAGGGGGCCGTGTTTCCCTTCGAGCGTCCTGCCCGGGAGGACATCGAGACGGTCGCCGGCGCCGACGGGGAAGTCGTCGGCCGCTTGGTGCTGCGTACCGAACCCATTGAGGGGTGTGTGCGGCTGCGCGCCGTCGAACTCGACGGACCTTACCGGGTGTTGAAGCTCACCGCCGTGGTGGAGAACACAAACCCGTGGATCCCCGCGGCCGAGGACGATGACCGGGAGGCGGCACTACCCCGCTCACTCGTCGCGGCCCACCTCCTGCTGGGTCTGAGCGGCGGCTCCTTCCTGTCGATGACCGACCCGCCGGAGTGGGCCAAGGGAGCCGTCGCCGCCTGCGCCAACCGGCACACCTGGCCCGTCCTCGCGGGCGAGCCGGGCCGGGCGGACGTGGTGCTGTCCTCGCCGATCATCCTGGAGGATCATCCCGCCATCGCCCCCGAGAGCATCGGCGCGATGTACGACTCCACCGAGATCGACGAGATCCTCGCCTTGCGCACCGCGGCCCTGACCGATCAGGAGAAGCGCGAAGCGCGAGGCACGGACCCGCGGGCCGCCGCGGTGATCGACTTGGCGGAGTCGATGCCCCCCGAAGTGCTGGAGCGGCTGCACGGCGCCGTACGCGCACTGCGCGAGATCACCGGCCCGGACGGGACGGACGAGCCGGAGAGCCCCCTGGATGTCTTCGACGAGCAATCCGTGTTCAGACCCGAAACCCCATGGTGGGACCCGGCGCACAGGGATACCGCCGATCCCGCGCGGGACCGGGTCCTCGTCGACGGCGTAGCGGTGGGCGTCGGCAGCCGGGTGCTCCTACGTCCGGGCCTGCGGCGCTCCGATGCCCAGGACCTGTTCCTCCAGGGCCGTGCAGCCCTGGTCGAGGCGGTATTGCACGACGTGGACGGCGGCGTGCACCTCGCCGTCACCGTGGAGGGCGACCCCGGCGCGGACATCCGCCGGGAGCAGGGCCGCTTCCTCTACTTCCAGCCCGACGAACTCAGCCCCCTGGAGGACGCGTGAGCGGCTCCCGCACCCTCGTCGCGGGCATCGGCAACGTCTTCCTCGGCGACGACGGCTTCGGGGTGGAGACCGTGCGGCAGCTGTCCGCGCACGAACTCCCCGGGCACGTCGAAGTCGTGGACTTCGGAGTCCGCGGGGTGCACCTCGCCTACCAGCTCCTCGACGGCTACGACACCCTCGTCCTGGTGGACGCCACGGCCCGCGGCGGCGCCCCCGGCACGCTCTACCTCATCGAGCCCGACGGGCCGGACGAGCCCGGCCGCGTCACGCGGGGAGGGCCCGTGCTCGACGGCCACCAGATGTCCCCCGACGCGGTCCTGGCCCTCCTGGGCTCACTGTGCGAGGGCACTGGCTCCACCCCGCCCCGGCGGACCGTCGTGGTGGGGTGCGAGCCGGCCTCCGTCGAGGAGGGCATCGGGCTGAGCGAGCCGGTGGCCGCCGCGGTGCCGGAGGCCGTAGGGATGATCCTGGAGCTATTGCGGAACGGGCACACCGATCGCGCAGGACACGCCGATCACGCTGATGACACCGATCACGACATCGTGGCGGCCCCGGTCGCCGAGTTGAGGAGGACCCCGTGAAGAAGGCCGTCATCGGCGGCGCGGCCGCGGCCGCGCTCATCGCCGTTCTGAAGCAGATCCTCCCCGACGTCAGGCGCTACCTGCGCATGCGCCGCATGTGACGCACGACGGCCGAACGGCGTACGCGGTGCACGGCGCGTCGGCGTGCCCGACCGCACCGTCCCCGTCCTGCCGGTGTAATGAGCCCCGGCAGGACGGAGTCCGATGCACGAGATGTCGATCGCCATGGCCGTCGTGGGCCAGGTGGAGGAAGCCGCCGAGGGCGCCGGCGCGAGTGGCGTGACCGTAGTGCGCCTCCAAGTGGGGGAGTTGGCCGGCGTCGTCCCCGACGCCCTGGCCTTCTGCTTCGAACTGGCATGCGTCGGCACGGTCCTCGAAGGTGCCGAACTCGTCGTGGAGCCGGTGGCGGCCCGCGCGCACTGCTCCTCCTGCACGAGCGAGTGGGCGGTCGGCATTCCGCCCGCGCTGTGCTGTCCCGGATGCGGGAGCGCGGCACACGTTGAACTGCTCTCAGGCCGGGAGTTGCAGATCCTCAGCGTGACCTGGGAGGACGGCGACGACACCGGCGCCGCCCGGGACCCGGCCGAGGCCCCGTTCCGACCCGCGAACCCAACCCCGAGGAGCACCGAGCCATGTGCCGAGTGGTCGACCTGAAGCAGGCGGTACTCGCCAAGAACGACGCTGCCGCGCACACTCTGCGCCGCGAACTCACCGCTCGCGGCACGGTGACCGTCAACCTGCTATCCAGCCCGGGCAGCGGGAAGACGGCCTTGCTGGAGCGCGAGTTGCTCCTCGCCCGGGAGCGCGGCCTGTCCGTCGCCGCCCTCACGGCCGACCTGGCCACGGAGAACGACGCGGTACGGCTGGCGCGTTCGGGCGTACCCGTCAAACAGGTGCTCACCGACGGCCTCTGCCATCTGGAGGCCTCGATGCTCGGCCGGCACCTGGACGGCTGGCTGCCGGAGTCCACCCGGCTGCTCTTCGTGGAGAACGTGGGCAACCTCGTTTGCCCGGCCTCCTACGACCTGGGGGAGTCCCTGCGCGTCGTCCTGGCCTCGGTGACCGAGGGCGAGGACAAGCCGCTGAAGTACCCGACCGCCTTCGGGCTCGCCCAGCTCGTGGTGGTGACCAAGACCGACATCGCCGAAGCCGTCGAGTTCGACGAGGACGCCTTCCGTGCGCACGTCCAGCAGGTCAACCCCGGTGTGGAGGTGGTCCTGACCTCCGCACGCTCCGGCGAGGGCGTGGGGATCCTCCTCGACCGGGCGAACGCGGTCGCGGACGGCGCGAGCGCGCACGTGCCGGTCATGGCCGGGCAGGGGGCGGGCGGGAACACGCACACACACGGGCCCGCAGACAGCCACACCCACGCGCACGCGCACACCCATCCCGACTCCGGTCCCCAGGCGCAGGCACGCCCCGGCGCGGTGCAGACGCGTTGATGGAGGCGGTCCAGCGCCGCCGGGTCACCGTCCGCGGCGTGGTGCAGGGCGTCGGCTTCCGGCCCTACGTGTACACCCGCGCGACCGGGCTCGGACTGGCCGGCCACGTCACCAACACCGCCGAGGGAGTCGTCGCCGAGGTGGAGGGCACACCGGCGGCGGTCGCCGAGTTCTGCGACCGGCTCGCGGCCGACGCGCCCCCGCTCGCCGTCGTCGACGCCGTCGAACACCATCGGGTCCCGGCCGCGGGAGGCGCCGGTTTCCGCATCATCGCCTCCCTCGCGGGCGGAGCCGTCCGCACGCTGGTCTCCCCGGACACGGCGACCTGCGCCGACTGCCTCGCCGAGCTCGCGGACCCGGCCGACCGGCGCCACCGCCACCCCTTCATCACCTGCACGCACTGCGGGCCGCGCTTCACCATCGTCACCGGGCTGCCCTACGACCGGCCGAACACCACGATGGCCGGCTTCCCGATGTGCCCCGCGTGCGCCCGCGAGTACGCCGACCCGGCCGACCGCCGGTTCCATGCCCAGCCCGTCGCCTGCCCGGACTGCGGACCCCGACTGCGGTTGCTCGCTGGTACCCCGCCGCGCGAGACGGACGACGCCGACCCGGTGGCCGGGGCCCGGCGGCTGCTGGGTTCCGGGGCGATCCTCGCCGTGAAGGGGATCGGCGGATACCACCTCGCCTGCGACGCCTCCGATGCGGGCGCCGTCCGGGAACTGCGCCGCCGCAAGGCCCGCGGTGACAAGCCGTTCGCCCTGATGGCGCGTGACCCGGCCGCCGTCGAGGAGCTCGTCCACCTCGGGTCCGAGGAGCGGAGCCTGCTGACAGGGCGGGAGCGGCCCGTCGTCCTCCTGCGGCGCCGCGCGGGCGCCGCCGGTCCCGCCGACGGGGTCGCACCGGGCAGCCCCGACCTTGGGCTGATGCTCCCGTACAGCCCCGTGCACCATCTACTGCTCGGCCTGCCCGGTGACACGCCTGGACCCCGGCTGCTGGTCATGACCAGCGGAAACCTCACCGGTGAACCCATCGTTACCGACGACGCGGAGGCCCTGGAGCGGCTGGCCGGGCTAGCCGACGCCTGGCTGACGCATGACCGCCCGATCCACGTCCCCTGCGACGACTCGGTGGTGCGCGTCTGCGACGGAGCCCCGCTGACCGTGCGCCGCTCCCGGGGCTACGCCCCACTGCCGCTCGCGCTCCCGCTGCCCGTCCCCGCGACCCTCGCGGTCGGAGGGGACCTGAAGAACGCCTTCTGCCTCGGCCAGGAGCGCCGGGCCTGGCTCTCCGCCCACATCGGCGACATGGACGATCTGGCCACGCAGGACGCCTTCGAACGCGCCGAGCGGCAGCTGGAATCCGTCACCGGCGTCCCGCCCCGGCTGATCGCCGCCGACCGCCACCCCGGCTACCGCTCCGTGCTGTGGGCCGGGCGCCACGCGGGCGACCGGCCGGTGGTGCACGTACAGCACCATCACGCGCACATCGCGTCCACGATGGCCGAACACGGCCTGGACGGCAGCCGGCGCGTCATCGGCATCGCATTCGACGGAACCGGCTACGGGGACGACGGAGCCGTGTGGGGAGGCGAGTTCCTCCTCGCCGACTACCGCGGATACACCCGTTTCGCGCATCTCGCGTACGTCCCGCTTCCGGGCGGCGACGCCGCGGTGCGGCGACCGTACCGGATGGCCCTTTCGCACCTGTGGGCAGCGAACCTCGACTGGTCGCCGGAGCTGCCCTGCACGGCGGCGTGCCCGCCCGATGAACTGCGTGTGCTGAGAACCCAGTTGGACCGGAACCTCAACTGTGCTCCCACGTCCAGCATGGGGCGGCTCTTCGACGCGGTCTCCTCGCTGGCCGGAATCCGCCACCATGCGGGGTATGAGGCCCAGGCCGCGATCGAGCTGGAGTACGCCGCCCGTGCCGTGGGGGAGGATCGCGGGGACGAGGACGCTGACGGGCGGGGATACCGATTCGCCCTGCGGTTCCCCGCCCACGGCAGCGGGGACCCCGTCGTCGCCGATCCCGCGCCCCTGCTGGCCGCTGTCGTGGCCGACGTGCGTGCGGGTGCCGCGCCCCCGCTGATCGCGGCCCGCTTCCACTCCGGCGTCGCCGGGCTCGTCGCTGACCTGTGCGTCCTGGCGCGCGAACGGTACGGCCTGGAGTCCGCGGCGCTGACCGGCGGGGTCTTCGCCAACACCCTGCTGTCCTCGGCCTGCGCCCGGCGCCTGCGCGCACACGGCTTCACCGTGCTGCGGCACCACCGGGTGCCCCCGAACGACGGCGGCCTGGCACTCGGCCAGCTCATGGTCGCGGCCGCCACCACGGCCGCGGCCCGTACGACGGTAGAACACCCACAGCGAGGAGAAGCCCATGTGCCTGGCAGTGCCCGGCAAGGTGATTGACATCGGAGAGCGGGACGGCACGCGCATGGCCACCGTCGACTTCGGCGGGGTGGTCAAGGAGGTGTGCCTGGAGTACCTGCCCGACCTCCAAGTCGGCGAGTACGCGATCGTCCACGTCGGCTTCGCGCTGCAGCGGCTGGACGAGGAGTCGGCGAAGCAGACCCTCGCGCTCTTTGCGGAACTCGGGATGCTCCAGGAGGAGTTCGGCGATCCGTGGGAGCAGGCCGCGGAGGCCGGCGGGGCGCCCTGGCCGTTCACCGACGAACCGGAGGAGAGCCCCGACCCGGCCCCCTCAACGGAGTCCACACTCGAGGTCGCGGCGCAGGAGGCGGCTCAGCAGTGAAGTACATTGACGAATTCCAGGACCCGGACCTCGCACGTCGGCTCCTCGACGACATCCACTCCACGGTGACCCGGCCCTGGGCGCTCATGGAGGTCTGCGGCGGCCAGACCCACACCATCATCCGGCACGGTATCGATCAACTCCTTCCGGACATGGTCGAATTGATTCATGGGCCCGGCTGTCCGGTCTGTGTCACCCCGCTGGAGGTCATCGACAAGGCCCTGGAGATCGCCTCCCGTCCCGATGTCATCTTCTGCTCCTTCGGTGACATGCTGCGCGTCCCCGGTACCGGCCGCGACCTTTTCCAGGTGCGCAGCGAGGGCGGCGATGTGCGAGTGGTCTACTCCCCGCTCGACGCCCTCAAGGTCGCGCAGCAGAATCCGCAGCGCGAGGTGGTGTTCTTCGGCATCGGCTTCGAAACCACCGCCCCTCCCAATGCCATGACGGTGTACCAGGCCAAGAAGCTCGGCATCCGTAACTTCAGCCTGCTGGTCTCCCACGTCCGTGTCCCCCCGGCCATCGAGGCGATCATGCAGTCGCCGAGCTGCCGGGTCCAGGCGTTCCTGGCCGCCGGGCACGTGTGCAGCGTGATGGGGACGGGGGAGTACCCGGACCTGGCCGCGCGCCACCGGGTCCCGATCGTGGTCACCGGCTTCGAGCCCCTGGACATCCTGGAGGGCGTACGCAGGGCGGTGCGCCAGCTTGAGCGCGGCGAGCACACCGTGGACAACGCCTACGCGCGCGCGGTGCGGCCGGAGGGGAACCCGGCCGCGCTCGCCATGCTGAGGGACGTCTTCGAGGTCACCGACCGCGCCTGGCGCGGTATCGGAGTGATCCCCGACAGCGGCTGGCGCCTGTCGCCCCGCTACCTGGAGTACGACGCCGAGCACCGCTTCTCGGTGACCGGCATCAACACCTGCGAACCGGCCGAGTGCCGCAGCGGCGAGGTGCTCCAGGGACTGCTGAAGCCACACGAGTGCGAGGCCTTTGGGACCACCTGCACCCCCCGCAACCCGCTCGGCGCCACCATGGTCTCCAGCGAGGGCGCGTGTGCCGCCTACTACCTCTACCGGCGCCTGGAGATCACCCCGGCCCGTACGGCCGCGCCCGCGAAGCGGGCCTGCGCCACCGATGCGCCCCTGGAGGCGAGCCCCGTTGTCTGACACGACCCTGGACGTCACCGGTTGGACCTGCCCCGCGCCCCTGCGCGACCGACCCCGGGTGGTGATGGGCCACGGCGGCGGCGGGGCACTCTCCGCCGAACTGGTCGAGCACCTCTTCGCGCCCGCCTTCGGCGGTGAAGTGCTCTCCCAGCTCGGCGACTCCGCGGCCGTCACCCTGGGCGGGGTCCGGCTCGCCTTCTCCACCGACTCCTACGTGGTACGCCCGCTGTTCTTCCCCGGCGGCAGCATCGGCGACCTCGCCGTCAACGGCACCGTCAACGACCTCGCCATGAGCGGAGCCCAAGCGGCCTACCTGTCCTGCGGGTTCATCCTCGAAGAGGGTGTGGAACTGTCCGTGGTGGCCCGGGTCGCACAAGACCTGGGCGACGCGGCCCGTACGGCCGGGGTCGAGGTGGCCACCGGCGACACCAAGGTCGTCGAGGCGGGCCACGGCGACGGGATCTACATCAACACCGCGGGCATCGGGATCATCCCTCAGGGCGTGGACCTGCGGCCCCAGCGGGTCGTCCCCGGCGACGTGGTGATCGTCAGCGGGGAGATCGGGCTCCACGGGGTGGCGATCATGAGCGTCCGCGAAGGCCTCGAATTCGGCGTGGACATCGAGAGCGACTGCGCACCGCTCGGGGGCCTCGTACGGGCCATGCTCGCTGTCACCCCCGACCTGCACGTCCTGCGCGACCCCACCCGGGGCGGACTGGCGGCCTCGCTCAACGAGATCGCGGCCGCGTCCGGCGCGGGCGTCGTCATTCAGGAGGGCCGGGTCCCGGTTCCCGCGCCAGTCGCCAACGCCTGCGCGATCCTCGGCCTCGATCCGCTCTACGTGGCCAACGAGGGCAAGCTCGTCGCGTTCGTACCCCGCGAGCACGCCGAGGCCGTACTCACCGCGATGCGCGCCCACCCGCTGGGCCGGCACGCCACGGTGATCGGCGAGGCGGTCGAGTCCCACCCGGGCTTGGTCGTGGCCCGTACCGGGCTCGGCGGCACCCGGGTGGTCGACCTGCCGATCGGGGAGCAACTACCGCGCATCTGCTGAGTGGCGTTTTTTGGGTGGGTGGGCGGGAGCCTACCTGCCCTTGCGGTGCTTACTGTGAGGCTCCTGCGGGTCCACTCCCGTCACGGCGGAGGCATCCCGGGTGCCGCTGGGTCGCTGGGAGCGGCCTCTAGGGCCGAGATCGTGCATGCCCTCGGCCTCGCCCTTCTTCGCGAGATCCTCGCCGCTGCGGCTGATGCTCTCGCCGGTACGTGCGCCGGTTCCCTTCGTCTCCTCCTTCGAGACCGTACGGCCCGGGCCGGCGTCCGGGGCATGCTCGTCCGGATGGAAAGAACGGCGTGCGCTCGGGTTGTCCTGCGTATGCGTGCTATCGACGTCCGGCGACCAGCCGTGCTGCTCGGTGCCTGGGTGCCGGCTCGGTCCCTCGCCGTGTGAGGGCTGGGACGGCTTCGGTTTCCTGGACATGAGGTGCCCTTCGATCAACATTCCCCGAGCACCCTCATACTGCCCCCTCCCAGGCGACCAGCCAACATTTCAGCCGTCTTCCGGTGCAACCCCGACCCGCTCCGCACGGCCGAGGCCGAGCTCCAGCGCGCCGCGCACCGGTACCAGGCAGCGCCGCGCCAGGATGGTGACTCCGAGGCCCAGCGCCCCGAGGGGAAGGAGATCAGATGATCACCACGGACATTCAGCACCGTGGCAGCTTGGTCCACAGTTGCTTCGAGGCCGTCTCACATCGGGAACAACTCGTGTGGCGAGCCGCCGCCGGGATGTACCGCCACCTCATTGGGCGGCAGCTCGAAGATGGGGCAGCCCTGACCAGCGTCGATGTGCGGATATCCGAGGACATCCCGGAAGAAGACGCGATCCCCCTCCGCATCCTGGCTGCAGACGATGACGTCCACTCCGTTGATCACGGCTGGATGAGCCAACCTGGGGCGCTGATGTGTGATGACACCGGTCGCTGGTAGACGCCACGAAACCCTCCGGGACCTGGCAGCCCGGGCGAGCGGCTGGCCGGGCAGCAGACGCCTGGTCTATATCGGGGCGCGCGGGAAGAGACACCGGATCCACGACGTCTGTCCAGACGAGTCCGATGCGCTGGGCAGTGGCTTCGCCCGTCCCCGCGAGATGAAGGGATGGCGGCCGACACAGCGGGGACTCTTCGAAGACCTGGACAAGGACCACTACTTCGGCTGAACAGCCGCACCGTCCGCCGGTCACGCGCGAACAGGGAGGCTCCCGGTCCGTAGCCGGTCGCACGTCTCAGCAGTCGAACCTTCCCCCGAAGTTGCCGTAGTTCTCGAATGTCGGGGTGGTCGTGGTGGTGTTTGTTCCGCTTCCCTGGGCGTTGGCCAGGTCGCCGGTGCCCGATCCTCGGACGATCCTCCAGGTTCCGCGCGGACCCCGACCTGCGAGTCGCGGGGGCGAGTCCGGCGTAGGCGGCGACGTGGCTGGGAAGGTGCTGCCGCCGCCGACCTCGATCAGGATGCGGGCACCGGTCATGACGCCGACTCCCGGCGTCGAGATCAGGGCCTTCGAAAAGGGTGGGCCTCCAGCACTTCCTCGATCCGCCCGGCCGGCAGCTTGCGCTGGTCAAGGAGTGACTAGCCGCCGCCGACCGGCCTTGCGGATCTGAGCCGGGGACCCGAACTTCTCCAACAGGGTGAGAACGGCCGGGTGCTGCAACCGCGGCCCCAGCACTCGCTCCAACGACGGATGGATCTGAGTCAGCAGGCCGTGCAGGCGGTTTGCGCCCCTGGTCGCTTCGCCGGCCATGTGAACCACTTCCAGGGGGCCTGCGGGGACGTCGGGTGTGGCCACAACGTAGAAGTCCGCTGTCCGTGGCATATGCGGCCGGTCATCACAATCAACCCCACCCGTCCGACCACCACACGGCCCGAACCGATTCCCTGAGATCCCCTTCTGGAGGGGATGGGCAAGCCCTGCCGGAATCGGAGCGGAAAGCGGATCGTGGTGACAAGTGACTCGTGCGTACTGCACACCCCGTCGGTGACAGCGGTGACTGTCGCCGCATCCGCGGGGCGTGACACGGTCGGGACTGCAACCGACCGAGGGAGCAGGTGTGAACAAGGGATACGCCGCCTTCTGCGACGCCGACCGGTGGTTCTACGACGCGCCGTACCGGCGGGCCGGTGAGGACTACCCGACCGCCCTCGCCCCCGTCCCGCCGGGATGGCGTTCCCACCGGAGCGGCGACTGGCTCGCGCTGCGTCCCGACGATGCCGAACTGCCCGCCCAGGGCTGGAAGATCCACGTCTCGGCCACGCTCGACAACGCCGAATCGCTGCTGACGACGGTGTACGAGTACTGCACCGCCCGACGCGTCGCCTTCAAGTTCGTCCCGAGCCGGTACCTGCTGCACCTGCGCAACGCCAAGTACGCGGACCGCGCGGCGAGCGGGAAGTTCATCACCGTCTACCCGGCCGACGAGCAGCAGTGCCGGCGGATCGCGGAGGACCTCGACGCCGCCCTGGCCGGCGCGGCCGGCCCGTACGTGCTCAGCGATCTGCGCTGGGGCGCCGGACCGGTCCACCTCCGCTACGGCAGCTTCACCCTGCGGCACTGCTACGACGAGCGCGGCGAGTTGGTCCCGGCGATCGAGGCCCCCGACGGACGGCTCGTACCGGACCGCCGGGGACCGGCCTTCCAGCCGCCCGAGTGGCTCGAACTGCCCGGGTTCCTGAAGCCGCACCTCGAAGCGCGCTCCGCGCTCACCCTGGCCGGCCTCCCCTTCACGGTGGAGCGGGCGCTGCACTTCTCCAACGGCGGGGGCGTCTACGTGGGCAAGGACACCCGTACCGGCGAGTCCGTCGTCCTCAAGGAGGCCCGGCCGTACGCGGGCCTCGCCGCCGACGGAGCCGATGCCGTGACCCGGCTGCACCGCGAGCAGGTCGCGCTGGAAAGGCTGGCGGGGCTGGACTGCGTCCCCGCGGTCCGCGGCAGGTTCACGGTCGGTGACCACCACTTCCTGGTGCTGGAACACCTCGCGGGCAAACCGCTCAACACCTACTTCGCCCGCCGCCACCCGCTGATCGAAGCGGACCCCGACCCGGCGGAGCTCGCCTCGTACACCGAGTGGGCCCTCACCATCCACCGGAAGGTCACCGAGGCCCTCGACGCCGTGCACGCCCGCGGCGTGGTCTTCAACGACCTCCACCTCTTCAACATCATGGTGGCCGACGACGAGACCGGCGACCCCTCCGTCTCACTGCTGGACTTCGAAGCCGCCGCGCACGTCGACGAGGGGCTGCGGCAGACCGTCGCCAACCCCGGCTTCGTCGCCCCGGCCGAGCGGCGCGGCTTCTCCGGCGACCGCTACGCCCTCGCCTGCCTGCGGCTCGCCCTCTTCCTCCCGTTGACCAGCCTGTTCGTCCTCGACCGGGCCAAGGCCGCCCATCTGGCGGCGGTCATCGCCGAACAGTTCCCCGTCCCACGGCAGTTCCTCGACGAAGCCGTCGAGGAGATCATGGCCGGAGTCCCGCAGCGCTCACCGGGCGGTCACCCGCCCGCGTCGGCCGTACCGTACCTGCCCGTCGAGCCGCGGGATTGGCCCGCCGCCCGTACGTCGATGACCGCCGCGCTGCGCGCGAGCGCCACCCCGGAGCGCGAGGACCGCTTCGTCCCGGGCGACATCGCCCAGTTCGCCACCGCCGGCGGAGGAATCGGCTTCGGCTACGGGATCGCCGGAGTGCTCCACGCCCTCGCCGAGACCGGCGGCGGACCCTGGCCCGAGGCGGAGGAATGGCTGCTCGACCGGACCGGGCAACCGCTGTCCGGCACCCCGCTCGGCTTCTACGACGGCCTGGCCGGCACGGCCTGGACCCTGCACCGGCTCGGACACCAGGGCCGGGCCCTCGACCTCGCCGAACAGCTGCTCCACCAGCCCTGGGAGAGCGCTGGCCCCGACCTGCACGGCGGACTCGCCGGCATCGGCCTGGCCCTGGACGCGCTCGGCACCGCCGGCGGCGAGGGCGAACTGCACACGGCGGCCCTGCGCTGCGCCGAGCTGCTCGCCCGCCCCGAGCACCGCCCCGCCCGCGGGGGCCTGCTGTACGGCGACTCCGGCCCCGCTCTGCTCTTCCTGCGGCTCTACGAACGCACCGGCGACAAGGAACTCCTGACCCAGGCCGCCCGGGCGCTCCACCGCGACCTCGACCGCTGCGTCACCAGTGCGTACGGCACCCTCCAGGTGAACGAGGGCTGGCGCACGATGCCGTACCTCGGCGAGGGCAGCGTCGGCATCGGCATGGTGATCGACGACTGGCTGGAGCACGGCCCGGACGAGCGCTTCGAACAGGCCCGGCGCGAGATCGTACGGGCGGCGCAGGCGACCTTCTACGCCCAGCCCGGGCTGATGCGCGGCGCCGCCGGGATGATCCTCCACCTGGCCCGGACCACGACGCCGGGCCCGGGGACGGGACCCGAGGCCGTCGCCCGCCAGATCGACGCACTGGCCCGGCACGCCGTGCCGTACCAGGGGCATCTGGCCTTCCCCGGCGAGCAGATGATGCGCCTGTCCATGGACCTCTCCACGGGCACGGCCGGCGCTCTCCTCGCCCTCGGCAGCGCGGCGCCCGGCGGGCGCGCGCACCTGCCGTTCCTCCCGCCGCTGCGCGAACGCGCGGCGGCCCCAGAGCCGGCCCCACCCGGGGCCGTGACCCATGGCACCACCCGACAGAAGAGGAACTGACATGACCCTTCTCGACCTGCAGTCGATGGAGACCCCGAAGGAAGAGACCGCGGAGGTCGGCATGACGGGCGGCGGAAGCCGGGCCAGCCTGCTGCTCTGCGGCGACAGCAGCCTGAGCATCACGACCTGTAACTGATCAGGTCACCTCGGGCCCGGGCGGTTCGCCGCCCGGGCCCGCACCACACCCCTGGAGGCATCCGCCGATGAGAGCCCCCGCCCCGGCGGCCGACACCGCGCAGCCGCAGGACGTCGCCCACGCCGCCGACCGGGCGCTCCGGGCAGCGGCCCGGCACAGTGGCGGGCGCACCGCCGCCGTCCTCGGCTGCGCGGTGGCGGCCGCCGGGGCGGCGCTCGCCGAACCCGCGGTCCTCGGCCACACCCTCGACCTGCTGCTCCGCCACGACCCGTCGGGCCCCGCCTGGACGGTGCTGTGCGCCGGGGTCATCGCGGCCGAAGTGGCACTGGACGCCGCCGCCGCGCGGCTGACCGGAGAGGTGGACGGCCGCTCCACCGCCCGGCTGCGCAGGCTCGGGCTCGCCCGGCTGCTGCGGACCGCCCCGCACCACGCGGCCGGCCACGCACCCGGCGAAACCGCCGCCCGGCTGACGGCCCACGCGGCCGAGGCCGGAAAGGTACCGGCCGCCGTCGCGCACGCCGTCGCAGCCCTGCTGGCGCCGCTCGGTGCGGTGGCCGCGCTCCTCCTCATCGACCTGTGGACGGCGCTCGCCTTCCTCGTGGGCGTTCCGCTGCTGGTGCTCCTGCTGCGGGCCTTCTCCCGCGACACCCTCACCAGCGTCGCCCGTTACCAGCAGGTGCAGCTCGCGACCGCCGGCCGCCTCGTCGAGGCGCTCGCCGGTGCCCGCACCATCGCCGCCGCCGGCAGTGCGGTCCGCGAACGTGCCCGGATCCTGGCGCAGTTGCCCGAGCTCGGCACCGAGGGGCGGCGCATGTGGCAGGTCTACGGCAGTACGACGGCCCGGTCGGCGGCCCTCATGCCGATGCTCTTCTACGCGGTGCTCGCCGTCGGCGGCATCCGTCTGTCGGCCGGGGCCATCGGAGTCGGTGAACTCCTCGCCGCGTCGAGGTACGCGGGCCTCGCGGCCGGAGTCGGCGCGGTGACCGGAGGGCTGGCGGCGGTGGCCCGCGGCCGGGCCGCCGCCCGGCGGACCGCCGCCCTGCTGGTCCTGCCGGTACTCGGCCACGGCCGGGCGGAGCTGCCGGAAGGCGGCCCCGGCACCTTGGAACTGCGCGACGTCCGGGTCGTTCGCGGCGGATCGACGGTCCTGCGCGACGTCAGCCTGGTGATCCCCGGCGGCACCACGGTGGCGGTGGTGGGCCGGTCGGGCGCCGGCAAGACCCTGTTCGCCGCCGTGGCCGGCCGGCTCACCGACCCCGACGCGGGCCGAGTGCTGCTGGACGGCGTACCCCTGCGGGAGGTGACCGCCGAAGCGCTGCGCCGCGAGGTCGGGTACGCCTTCGACCGGCCGGTGCTGCTCGGGGACACGGTCGGCGACGCGATCGGCTTCGGCGCAGGTCCGTACCCCGGCCGCGAAGCGGTCCGCGCCGCAGCCCGTGCCGCGGGCGCGGACGCGTTCGTACGGCGCCTGCCCCACGGCTTCGGCACGCGCCTCGCCGAAGCCCCGATGTCCGGCGGTGAGGTCCAACGCATCGGGCTGGCCAGGGCGTTCTGCCATGCGGGCCGGCTCCTCGTGCTGGACGACGCCACCTCCAGCCTCGACACCGTCACGGCCCGCGAGGTCGAGCGGGCGCTCGCCCGCGACGTGCGGCCCGGCACCCGGATCGTGGTCGCGCACCGCCTCTCGTCCGCCGTCCGCGCCGACCTCGTCGTATGGCTGGAGGACGGCCGGGTACGGGCGACCGGCACCCACGGCGAGCTGTGGCGCAACGACCCCGCCTATCGGGCGGTGTTCGCCGCGGACGCGAAGACGGGAGCCGGCGAGGAGGCGGCCGCGCGAGCCCCCGCGGTTGCGGAAGCGGACGACCACCGGCCGTCCGGGGGCAACCGGGGGAACCGGGAGGCGGCGCGGTGACCGAGGGCGAGACCTGGCGCCGGGTGGCCCCCGAGGCCCGGCGGTTCCTGCGCGGCCGCAAGGGCGCCCTGGGCCGGCTCGCGGCATGGTCGCTCCTGGAATCAGCGCACACCTTCCTCGGCGGCTACGGCGTGGCCCGCGCCCTCGACGACGGCTTCCTGGCCGGCCGTACCACCACCGGTCTCACCTGGCTGGCCGCGGCCGGAGCCGGAGCACTGCTCGGGGGATTCGCGCTGCGCGGTGTGTTCGCCGGACTCGCGGACCTCGTCGAGCCGCTGCGGGACGGCCTGGTGCGGCGGGCCGTGCGACAGGCACTGGACCGCGCGGTCGCCGACCCGGCGCGCGCGCCCGGCGCGGGCGCGGTGGCCCGGCTGACCCAGCAGACGGAAATGGCCCGGGACTCCTTCGCCGGGCTGGTCCTGACGACCCGTTCGTTCGTGTTCACCGCCGTGGGGGCCTTCGCGGGCATGGCGGCCCTGGCTCCCGTGCTGCTGCTGATCGTGCTGCCCCCGCTGCTGCTCGGCGCGGCCGCCTTCCTGGCGACGCTCCGCCCCATGGCGTCCGTACAACGCCGGTCGCTGGACACCGACGAGGCGCTGTCGGACCGGGTGGGGGCGGTCGGTGAGGGGCTGCGCGACATCGTCGCCTGCGGCGGACAGGCGGCGGCGCGGGCCCGGGTGGAGCCCTTCATAGCAGCCCAGGAGCGGCTGGCCCGCCGGCTCGCGCGCTGGACGGCCCTGCGCACCCTGGCGCTGGGCACGGCGGGCCGGCTGCCGGTGATCGCCCTGCTCGCCGCGACGCCCTGGCTGCTCGGACGCGGAATCACCGCCGGGACGCTGGCCGGGGGTCTCACGTACCTGGTGCAGGCCTTGCTTCCCGCACTGAGCACCCTGATGACGGCCGTGGGATCCGCCGGCACCCGCCTGCTGGTGGTCCTGGAGCGCTTCTGCGATCCGCCGCCGGCAGCCGAGGACAGCGGCAGCGGGGCGACGTCGGGGGCACCCGTACACATGCCCGTACACACCGGCCGGCGGACCGCCGCCGCGGTGGAACTCCGGGGCGTCAGCTTCGCCTACGGCCCCGGCGCGGCGCCCGTGCTCGACGCACTCGACCTGGTGGTGCGGCCGGGGGAGCACCTCGCCGTCGTCGGGCCGAGCGGCATCGGAAAGTCCACGCTCACCGCACTGCTCGCGGGAATGCTGTCACCCGGCGCGGGCACGGTCCTCGTCGCCGGCGCCGCCGCACGGCGGGAACCCGGTGCCGCGGGACCCGACCCGCGGCGGACCCTTCTGCCGCAGCAGGCCTACGTGTTCACCGGCACGGTACGGGACAATCTCACCCACCTGGCCGCCCGGCCGGGCGGCCCCGTCCCGGGGGACGCCCAGGTGCTGCGCGTCGTCGGCATCCTGGGACTGGAAGGCCTCGTGGAGCGGCTGGGCGGCCTGGACGCCCAGGTGTCCCCCCGGCTGCTGTCCCGGGGCGAGGGCCAGCACCTCGCCCTCGCCGCCGCCTACCTCTCGCCGGCCCCGCTGCTCCTGCTCGACGAGGCCACCTGCCACCTGGACCCCCGGACCGAGGAGCGTGCCGAACGGGCCCTCGCGGACCGGCCCGGCACCCTCGTCGTCGTGGCCCACCGCATCTCCTCCGCGGCCCGCGCCGACCGGGTCCTCGTCCTCGACGGGACGCGCGCCGTGTGCGGCACGCACGCGGACCTCCCGGCCGGATCACCCTTGTACCGCGATCTGGTGGGGGAGTGGAACCGGCCCGAGGACGGGTGACGCGGCGCCGTGACCGTCAGCGGTCGGCCGTGGATCAGACCCAGCCCTCCCGCCGGGATATCCGGATCGCGTCGATGAGATTGCGTGCGCCGGTCTTGCGGGTGGCCGCGGCCGTGTAGTTGCGCACCGTCCCGCTCGCCAGGTTCAGTGCGCGGGCGATCTCGGCGATGGAATCGCCCTCCGCGGCCCGGGCCAGCACGCTGAGTTCCCGGGGGCTCAGCGGTACGGGGTCGGCCTCCATGAAGGCGGAGGCCAGCGAGGCGTCGATGAACCGTTCCCCCGCGGCGACCTTCTGGACCGCCCGTACGAGCCGTTCCGGCGAGCCGTCCTTGTCGACGTAGCCGAGGGCCTGGGCCCGGAAGGCCCGGTGCAGCGAACCGGGCGCGCCAATCGAGGCGAGCACCAGTACCGAGGACGGGGACGCGAGGATCCGGCGGTCCTTGCGTCCGCCGTCGGCCAGAACGGCCGTCGCCCCCGGACAGTCGAGGTCGACGACCGTCACGTCCGGTCGTAAGGACTCGGCCTGGCGTACCGCGGTCCGCCAGCCCGCCGATGTGACGTCGAAGGACTCTTCGGATCTCAGAAGGGCGGCAAGTGCCGACCGGACCAGGCTGACGCTGTGCAGGACGAGGACCTTGGTCATCTTGCGCTCTCCTCGGTAGACGAACCAACGGCACCACACGGGTGCCCCGGTACGGGCCGATGGAACGTCACTGCGGGGGCGCGCGGGAGCGTACGGCCAGCTTGGCCGAGATACCCGAGTCGTCGCGCTCACCTTTGGCGGGTAACCCCCTTGAAGACCGGTGAAGACCGGACTTGTCCCGTCCAGTCCGGCGGCCCTGCCGGGATCAGACCTCGGGCCGGGCCACCGCTCACTCCGAGCACGGGCCGGAGCGGCCCTGTGGTGCTCGTGCCCCCGCTTGAAGATGTCAGCGCCTGCGGCCCCGTCCGCGGGACGCCCACCCGGTGCCGATGCCGGCGACGTGCAGCGCGAGCGCGGCGAGACCGATCAGCATGAAGTTGGTGGAGCTCAGTACGTCGTTGGTGGCTATGTCGGCCGCGTTGATCAGGAACGCGATGAAGAACAGCACTGCGGCGGTGATGCCGAGCATGTCCATGCCCCCTTCGGTTGATGACGGGCGTGTTCCCCGCACGGGCCGGATCATGAGCCGCTGCCGGGACCGGCTACGCGGCGGGCCCGCGGTCGGGTGGTGGTCCGGTTGGGCTGTCGGCGGCGTCCGCCAGCGGGTGGTGTCGCACGCGGGCGAGGACGAGGGCTACGTCATCGGCGGCGTCGGGGTGGCGCAGTGCCGTCAGGAGGCGGTCGCAGGTCGCCTCCGGGGGGAGGCCTGGGTCGGACAGGAGGCTGAGGAGGAGGTCGAGGCGGTCGTCCAGGGACTCGTCGCGGGTTTCGACGAGGCCGTCGGTGTACAGGACCAGCCGGTCGCCGGGGGACAGGTCGAGGACGGTGGTCTCGAATTCGGCGCCGCCGAGGCCTCCTGCGCCGAGCGGCACGCCGGCTGGGAGGTCGAGCAGTACGGGGGGCTGCCCGGAGTGGATGACGACGGGGGGCAGGTGGCCGGCGAGGGCGACGCGGCAGCGGGAGCGGTGCGGATCCCAAGTGACGTAGACGCAGGTCGCGATGGTCTGGTCCAGTTCGGCAGTGATGTGGTCGAGGTGGTGCAGCACTCGGGCCGGGTCGAGGCCGAGGCCGGCCAGGGTGCGGGTGGCCGTGCGCAGTTGCCCCATCGTGGCAGCGGCGTGGACACCGTGACCCATGACGTCGCCGACGACCAGGGCGGTCCTGTTCTTGGTCTGGGGGATCGCGTCGAACCAGTCGCCACCGATGCCGCTCGCCGCCGCCGCGGGCTGGTACCGGTAGGCGATCTGCAGACCGGCGGCCCGGGGTGGAGCGTGGGGGAGGAGGTGGCGCTGGAGGGTCAGGGCGGTGTCGGCGGCGTGCTGGTACCAGCGCGCGTTGTCGATGGCGATGGCGGCGCGGACGGCCAGCTCGCCGGCCAGCGTCACGTCGTCGTGGTCGAAGGGCAGCGGATTGCGGGCGCGCACGAGGCCGAGGACCCCGAGGACCTGGCCGCGGGCGATCAGCGGTACGGCCAGGTAGGAGTGCACGCCCTCCTCGGCGAGGACTTTTGCGGCGGCCTCGTCCCGCGCGATGTACGCGAGATCCGGGCGCGTGACGTGCGCCACCAGGACGGGACGCCCGGTGCCCACGCAGCGCGTGACCATACGGTCGACCGGATACGTGGCGCGCTCGCCCACCGGGTCCGCCGCGCGGACGACGTCCGTCTCGTAGGCCGCCGCAATGGCCAGGGCCCTGAAGAGGGCCTGTTCCGGCGCCGGCCCGCGCTCCGGAGTCGCGGCGCTGCCTTCCAGGACGGATTCGAGGACGTCGACCGTGGCGACGTCGGCGAGCTCGGCCACGACCAGATCGGCGAGTTCGCGGGCGGTGGACTCCAGGTCCAAGGTGGTGCCGACGGTAACGGATGCCCGGGCGATCAGGTCCAGTCGCCGGCGGGCCTGGGCGGCCTCGGCGGCCGCGAGGTGGCGGTCGGTGACGTCGACCACGGACATGGCGACCCCGATCACCCGCTCGCGTGAATCCTCCAGCCGGTAGTACGACCGCGACCAGGCATGTTCCTGGTCGGGGTCGGCGGGGGAGTGCCCGGTGGCGAACTGGTCCAGCAGCGGTGCGCCGGTTTCCAGGACCTGGCGCATCGAGGCTTCGAGCACGTCGGTGTCCAGGAACGGAACCGCTTCCCGGACGGTCCGGCCCAGGTGCTGCTCGGCGGGCAGGCCGTGGATCCGCTCCAGCGCCGGATTGACCAGGACGTAGCGCAGGTCGGTGTCCAGTACCGCCAGCCCCAGCGGGGACTGCGCCACCAGCCGCACCGACAGCGCCAGGTCGCGCTCCACGCCGCGCAGAACCGCCTCGTCGCAGGCGATCCCCAGGGCGTACACGCCCCCGTGCTCGTCCAGCAGCCGCATGTTGCGGAACTCCACCAGCTTCGTCGAGCCGTCCTTGTGCCGCACGGGGAACACCCCGGCCCAGGCGCCGCCGCCGATCATGACCTTGGCGAACAGATCGAGGACCAGCTCGACGTACTCCTCGGCGACCAGCAGCTTGGCCGCGTACCGGCCCAGCGCCTCCTTGGCGGACCAGCCGAACAGATCGTGGGCCTGCGGGCTCCACAAGGCGATCCGCCCCTCGGCGTCCAGCACCACCGCGGCGACACTCAGCACGTCCAGCAGACCGCCGGGCTCGGACGGAACCACTCCCACGGGGCCAGGCTCGGAGCGGAACGCCTCGTACGCGACCATGCCGGGCCTCCTCCACTCGGCCGAGGAGGTCCGATCGTTCCGGCCGTTCCTCGCTTCACGGTGTTGCCATCCCCCTCATCCTCCCCCCGCCCCGCCAAAGCGGCAGCCTCCGACCGGCGGCTTCGCCCCGCCCACCGCCCCGGCGGTGTGTGTCAGGCCGCCGGTACGGGGGCTGCCCGCCGGGGACGGAGCGCCCGACGGGGACGGGCCAGCCGCGCCGGCGGCTCGATCGCGGCCCCGGCGGCCGGCTGTGCGAAGGCGCGCGGTGCGTCGCCTCCCCAGCCCGGCTCGTCCGGCTCCTGCCCCCTCCCCCGGCGTTCTACTGGTTGGCGCTGGGCACCGTGAGGGGATCACGGGGGGATTGCTTCTTGGCCGCTTCCATCTGTTCGCCGAGGTCGGCGAGGCGGTTGCGGCCCATGGCCTTGCGGACGTCGGGAAACCACTCCTTCTCCTCCTCCTCGACGTGGTGGCGCACGTTCTCCATGAGGACGGTCATCTTGGCGTCGAACCGCTCGTCGCTCGGGTCGAGGTCCTTGAGCTCGGCGAGCATCCACAGCACGACGTGGTGCTCCTCGATGCTCTCGAGGACGTGGTCCTTGCTGTCGGGGGCGGCCTCGCGGGCCGCCGGATAGAAGATCTTCTCCTCGATCCAGGTGTGGGTGGTGAGTTCCTGGATCACCTGGTCCGCGATCTTGCGCTTCTCGGCGGTGGCGTCGTCACCGGCCTTCTCGAACTGCTTGAACAGCTTCTCCACCGTCTTGTGGTCTTCCTTGAGCAGCACGATCCCGTCCACAGCCCGTTCCTCCTCCACGTCGGATTTCCCGGACGGCCGGTGCCGCCCGGGAAACCGTCTACCCCGGAAACTCCACGGCTGCTCGCGGACGGCCCCGGTTGGCCCGTATTGAGGACCCGGACTGCGCCGTACGCACTGGTCCGGCGCCCCGGTGCGAAAGCGCCGCGATGGCGGACGAGGGGGTTGGCGGGCCGCGGTCCGGGCAGACGCCGGTCCTCGGGAGCGGCCACCGGTGACCTGGGCGGGTGCGGCCCGCTCCGCGGTTCGAGAAAGGCGATGCCATGACCGGTTTCAGTGTTTCGGGACGCAGGCCCACTGCCGCGGTGGTCACCGCCGCGGACTCGGGGATCGGCCGGGCCACCGCCGTACGGCTGGCCGCGGCGGGCATGGACGTCGGGATCACCTGGCACAGCGACGAGCAGGGCGCCGAGGAAACGGCCATGGAGGTCCGGGCCCGCGGACGCCAGGCGGCCGTCGCGCGGCTGGACCTGACCGGCCTGCCGGAGGCCGCCGACGTGATCGACGAACTCGCCGAGAAGCTCGGCCGCATCGACGTCCTGGTGAACAACGCGGGGATCGGCACGGCCACGCCGTTCCTCGACCTGGACCTCGACACGGTCCGCAGCGTGCTCGACGTCGACCTCGTCGGACCGTTCCTCTGTTCCCAGCACGCGGCCCGCCGCATGATCGCCCAGGGCGACGGGGGCCGGATCGTCAACGTCACCTCCGTGCACGAGCACCAACCCCGTGTCGGGGCCGCCCCCTACTGCGCGGCAAAAGGCGGCCTGGGGCTGCTCACCCAGGTGATGGCCCTGGAACTGGCCGAGCACGGCATCACGGTCAACTCCGTCGCTCCGGGGGAGATCGCCACTCCCATGACGGGCCAAGAGGACACGGACGTACGTCACGTGTCGCGCCCGGGCGTCCCGCTGGGGCGGCCCGGCGACGCCCGTGAGGTCGCCGCCGTCATCGCTTTCCTCACCGGCGAGGACGCCTCGTACGTCACCGGCGCCTCCTGGGCGGTCGACGGCGGCATGCTCCGCATGGGCCCGATGGCCGGCTCGCATCTGGGAGACGACAGCTGGCGGCGTCCCTGACGGGCATGGTTCCCGGCCCCGGCCCCGCGGCCGGGCCGCCCGCCTTCGGCCCCCGACGCTGCGGCGTAGGGGACCGGGCGAGGGAAGCGGATCAGGGCGACGGAGGCGGATCAGGGCAGGGAAAGCGGATCAGGGCAACGGCGTCCCGCCCGTGGCGTTCACGATCTCAGCCGTGATGAAGCTCGCCTCCGGCGAGGCGAGGAAGACGTAGGCGGGGGCCATTTCGGCGGGCTGGGCCGGACGCCCGAGGGGCGACTGCTTCCCGAACTCGGCGGTGCCGGGCATGGTCGCGGGAATCAGCGGCGTCCAGACGGGTCCGGGTGCCACCGCGTTGACGCGGATGCCGTCCTCGGCCACCATCTGCGCCAGGCCCTGGGTGAAGGTGACGATCGCGCCCTTCGTCATGGCGTAGTCCAGCAGCGGAGGGCTGGGTTTGTAGGCCTGCACGGACGTCGTGTTGATGATGCTTCCGCCGGACGGCATGTGCGGGAGGCACATCTTGGACAGCCAGAACATGCCGTAGAGGTTCGTGCGTACGACCCGGTCCAGCTGCTCCGTGGTGATCGCTGCGATTCCGTCCGGCTGGGCCATCTGGTACGCGGCGTTGTTGACCAGTACGTCCACGCGGCCGAACGCGTCGAGCGCCCGGTCCACGAGCGCCCTGCACTGCGCCTCCTCGCGGATGTCGCAGGCGACGGCCACTGCTTTGCGGCCGGCCTCCTCGATCAGCCGGGAGGTCTCCCGGGCGTCCTCCTCTTCTTCCGCGAGATGGGAGAACAGGACGTCCGCCCCCTCCCGCGCGAAGGCGAGGGCGACGGCCCGGCCGATGCCGGAGTCGCCGCCGGTGATGACGGCCTTGAAGTCCTGCAGGCGCCGGTGTCCACGGTAGGACTCCTCGCCGTGGTCGGGCGGCGGGTCCATGGGGGCGGTGAGCCCCGGGTGGTCCTGTTCCTGTTCCGGGAAGTCCGGCTGCGGATACGCGCTCGTCGGGTCCGGCGCAGGCTTGTTCTGTTCCACGATGTTCCTCCTGTGAAGACGGGTAGGCCCATGTCCGGGCGCGTGCCCGGTTCGGGAGAGATCACCCGTGGCCGGCCGCAGGCGATCGCCCTTCACGCGCAGTGACCGAGCACCGCCTCGACCACCTCTTGGACGGTGATGCGTAGAAGCCGTGGGTCGGGCAGGGGAGCGTGCGCGTCCCCGGGCCGCAACGGGTCCTCGCCCGTACCGGGGCGCCACAACACCCGATGCCTCGCGTGCGCGGGCGGGCCCCACAGCCGGGGGGCCACGGGGCCGAAGAGGACGACGGAAGCGGTGCCCAGAGCCGTCGCCAGGTGAGCCACACCCGTGTCACCGACCAGGACGCAGCGCGCGTCGGCCACGAGGGCGCACAGCTCCGCGAAGGGCACGTCGTCAGCGCCCCCGACCACTGCTCCCGGTGGCAGCCCCGCCTCCTCGGCCACCCGCCCGGCCAGCGCGCCCTCGCCCGCGCCCGCCGTGACGACCACCGGCTGGCCGCTGCGGCGCAGCGCCCGCGCCACGGCGGCGAACCGCTCGACGGGCCAGCGGCGGGAGCCCGAGTCGGCGCCGGGATGGACGACGACGGCTCCCGGGGCGGGTGAGGGGCGGGAAGGTCGGGCGATCGCGAGGTCTCCCGGGTCGGCCTCGATCCCGTACCAGCCGAGCAAGCGGCACCACCGCTCCCGCTCGTGCTCGTCGGCGAGCCACTCGGGTCCGGGGAGGTCGGAGGTCTGCGCGTGCCGGTAGGAGAGGAGCCGGCGCGGCCGCAGGCGCTGGAGGAGCAGGTGGCTGGCCGGCCCGTTGCCGTGCAGGTCCACGGCGAGCTCCGGCGGGGGACCGTCCCAGGCCAGCTCGTCGGGTACGGCGCGGCCCGGCGCCGTCGTGGGCAGTACGCGGTCCACCAGTCCGGTGGCGGCGGCGACGGGCGCCAGCCGGCCGGGCGCCGCCAGGACGATGTCGCAGTCCGGCCTGCTCCTGCGCAGCGCCCGCAGGCACGGCACGACGGTGAGCAGGTCCCCGAGTCCCAAGGCCCGCAGGACCAGGACGCGCGGTCGGCCGGACGGTCCACCGGGGTGGTGCCCCGGCCGGCCGCGGGCGGTTCGTTCCTGGGCGCTCATTGCCCGCCCGCCCCGTCTCAGGGCCAGGACGGTTCCCGCCGCGGCACCACCACGAGCTCCGCGAGGGCGCTGCCGACCGGGACGGACAGCGCGTACAGGACCGTGTCGGCGACGATCTCGGGGCTCTGGAGCATCGACACGTCGGCGTCGGGGAACCGCTCCAGGATGAACGCCGTCTCCATGCCGCCGGCGATCACCCCGGTCACGCCGATGCCCTCGCAGTCGCGCTGCGCCTCCTTGAACAGGGTGTGGGTGAACGCCCGCAGCCCGGACTTGCTCGCCGCGTAGGGGCCGGCCTCGGTCCAGGTCCGGTTCGCCGCGGTCGAGAGGATGTTGACGATGTGGCCGCCGCCCTGGGACACCATGCGCCGGTAGCCCTCCAGGCACAGGTACATCGGCCCGAGGAGGTTGGTGTTCACCACGCGGGTGACCTCTTCCGCGGTGAGGTGCTCGGCCGACTTCGAGACGTCCACGGCGGCATTGTTGACGAGGATGTCGACCCTCTGGCCGGCTTCGTCCACGTCGCGGAACACGTCCGCGACGGCGCCAGGGTCGCAGACGTCCATCGTGATGCTCCGCGCGCTTCCGCCCTGCGCCATGATGTCCTCGCACAACTCCTTCGCGAGGTCCTGGCGCACGTCGGCCACCAGCACCGAGGCTCCCGCGGCGGCCAGCCGCCGGGCGATCGCGGCCCCCAGCCCGCGGGCCGCACCGGTCACCAACGCCTGTTTGTCCCGCAGGTCCACGTACGCCGGGTTGCTCATCCGCCTGCCTTCCGTCGTCGGCTTCGGCTCGCCCGGAGCGCGTCAGACGCACCGCGCGGCCACGGTGCCTCCACTGTCACCGGTGGCCGCGCCTTCGGCACGCCGGGTTAGGCCGCAGGGCGGTACCGCGTCGATGCGCCGCCGACCGTGTGGGCCGCGGCACACGCGAGGCCGGTGCGGCGCGGGCGCGCCGGGGATGTGAGCAAACACACCGGAGGCCGCCGATCCCTGGCGGCCCAAGGGCACGGGCTCCGCCCGCGCACCGACGGCCGGTCAGGTCACAGCGGGGCGCCGGGGCGTCTGCCACGATGGTCGGCGGGATCGTTCCTCCCCCACCCCCGTGGGCCTGGCGCCGTTGGCGCGTCGGCGCTGCGGAGCGCCCGTCCCGTTCCCCCTGCCTCCTTGTGCGCTTCGCGCTCAGTCCCCTGGTACCCATCTGTGTCTGTCTCCGCGTCCTCCTCCGCCCTGCCCCCGACCGCTGCCCCCACCGCTGACCCCACCGCCACGGCTGACCGCTCGCCGTGGCGGTCCTTGCGCTACCGCAGCATGCGGTGGTGGGCCGTCGCCAACTTCGTGTCCAACGCGGGCACGTGGATGCAGCTGACGGTGCAGAACCTGCTCGTCCTGCAGATCACCGGGTCGGCCGCCGCGACGGGACTGTCCGTGTCCATCCAGGCGGCGCCCGGCCTGCTGCTCGGCCTGGCCGGCGGTGCGGCCGTCGACCGCTGGCCCCGCAAGGTGACCGCCGCCGTGAGCCAGGCCCTGCTCGGCCTGGTCGCCGTGGTGACCGCCGTGCTCGTCGCCCTGGACGGCCTCGACCTCCCGGTGCTGCTCGCACTGGCCGCGGTGACCGGTCTGATCGCCACCGTCGACGGCCCGGCCTGCTCGCTGCTCGGCAACGATCTCGTCCGTGCGCAGGACGTGCCCTCCGCCATCGGGGTGGGCTCGCTCGTCCACAGTGCCGGGCGGCTCACCGGCGCGGCGCTCGCCGGAGTGGCCGTCGGCTTCCTGGGCACGGCAGCGGCGTACGCGGCGAACGGGATGTCGTTCTTCTTCGTGGCCTGCGTGATCCCCTTCCTCAGAGCGGCGCGCCCTGCCGAGCCGCACGGCGCGGGGACCGCGGTAGCCGCCCCCGGACCGGTGGCCGAGCCCGTCGCGGAGGAGAACCTGAGCGCGCGGGAGGGACTGGCCTTCTTCATGCGGCGTCCCCGGCTGGTCGCACTCGCCGGGCTGAACGCGATCAGCGCGTTGTTCGGCCGCAATTACTCCCTCACCCTGGTGGTCCTGGTCACCGGGCCCCTCGCCGGTGACGCGGGTTCCTTCAGCAGGGTCTCCACCGTCCTGGCCGTCGGCGGGATCATCGGCGCCGTCCTGGGCGCCCGGCTGCGCAAGCCCAGCGTCCGCCTGGTCGGCCTGCTGACCTTCGCGGGCGCCCTGCTTCAGGTGCTGGCCGGCCTTTCCCCCTCGCTCGCGGTGCTCCTCGTCCTGGTCCTGCCGATGGCGGTGGCCGAGTCCGTCGGGGACACCGCCCAGTCCACGGTGCTGCAGACGGACCCGCCGGCCCGCATGCGGGGCCGGGTGCTCGGAGCCTGGTCCACGATCCGGACCGGGTGGGGCCTGGCCGCGCCGCCGATGCTGGGACTGCTGATGGAACTGGCAGGCGTACGGGCCACTCTGGTGGCGGGCGGACTGGTCATCGCGGTCACCGTTGCCGTGGCCTACCTCCTGCGCGGCCGAAAGCCCAGTCCGGTGATCCCGACCCCGGTACCCGCGCCGGTCCTGCCCGTCCGGGCCGGACTGGGCACCGCGGCCTGAGGCCCGTACGCGGCCAGGCCGGCGCATGGCGGGAAGCCCGTACGCGGCCTGAGGCCGTCGCGCGTGAAGCCGGCCCGTTCCGGCCGCTCGCGCCGGGAACGGGCCTCCTGCGGGAGCCGTCAGGGAGCCGCGTCGGTGCCCTGGGCGGCGCGCGCCGCGCGGTGGGCGAGACCGGTGGTCGAGCGGCCGTCGAGGTAGGGCAGCACCACGGCCTGTCCGCCCCAGCCGCGCAGGACCCGCGCCTCCGGGAGCGCATCGGCCGAATAGTCTCCGCCCTTGACCCACACGTCCGGTCGCAGGGCGTGCAGCAGCGACTCCGGCGTGTCCTCCTCGAAAGCGGCCACGGCATCGACGCTGCCGAGCGCCGCCAGGACCCGCATCCGGTCCTCCAGCGGGTTCAGGGGCCGCCCCGGTCCCTTCAAGCGCCGTAGCGACGCGTCCGAGTTCACACAGACGATCAGGCAGTCCCCGATCCGCCGTGCGCTGTCCAGCAGGCCCACGTGCCCCGCGTGCAGCAGATCGAAGCAGCCGCCGGTGGCGACGACGGTGCCGCCCCGGGCCCGTACGCTCTCGGCCACCGCGAAGGCGTCCTCACCCGCCGGCCGCGCCGGAGCCGTTCCCGCCCGCGCCGCCCAGAGCCCCGGATCCGACGCGCCGCCCGCCGCAACGAACGCGGCGGCCCCGGCCACCGCGTGCTGCACCGCCTCCTCCGGAAGGGACCCGTCGGCGAGCGCGGCCGCCGCGAGGGCGGCGAAGCAGTCGCCGGCTCCGCAGGGGTCGCCCGTGGCCCGGTACGGGGCCGGTACGAGCATGGGCGCCGCCGACCGCGGCCGGGTCAGGAGCACCCCGCGCTCGCCGAGGGTGACGGCGACCGAAGCGACACCCCAGCGTTCCGCCAGGTCGGCGCCCCGCCGGGCATGCGCCGCCAGGGAGTCGCCGTCGTCCGGGCACAGGGCGGCGGCCTCGGCCCCGTTCGGCGTCACCAGACGCGCCCCGGCCACCGGCGGGCCGCCGCGCGGATGCGGGTCCCACACCAGCGGTACGCGGTGCGCCGCCTCGGCCAGCGCCTGCCGTACGGCTTCCGCCGTGCCCCTGCCGTAGTCCGCCACCAGGACGGCGTGCGCGCCCGCCAGCGCCTCGCGTACGGCGGCGGTCGCGGCCCCCACCTCGCCGCCGCCCCGGTCGATCCGGACCAAGGGGCGGCCACCGGCCATCACCCGGGTCTTCACCGGCAGTGTCCCGTCCAGCGGGAGCTCGACGAGTCGGACCCGGCCCCGCAGCGCCTCGCGCACGCGGTCACTGGCCTCGTCCTCGCCGAGCGCGGTGACCAGGACGACGTCGCGGCCCGACCGCGCGGCCAGGAAGGCGGCCAGCCCTGCGCCCCCGGGGTGCGACAGGTCGGAGGTCACGTCGACCACGGGCGCCGGAGCATCGGGTGCGAGCCGGTGCGCCACCCCCTGGATGTCCCGGTCGAGCAGGACGTCGCCGATCACGACGAGCGGCTGGGAACCGTTCACGAGGTCCCCCTGACGACGGCGGGGACCGGGGGCCGGGACGTCCTGCGCGCGGCGGCGGGCCCGGCCGCGGCGAGGGCCGCGTCGAAGGACTCGCACAGCAGGTGCACCGCCACCAGATGGGCCTCCTGCACGGTCGCGGTGGTGGCCGCGTCGATGCACAAGGACTCGTCGGCGGCCTCCGCGAGCGGATTGGGGGAGGCGCCGGTCAGGGCCCAGACCTCCACGCCCGCCGCGCGGGCCGTCATCGCGGCGGACAGCAGGTTGGTGCTCCGCCCCGAGGTCGACAGGAGGAGCAGGACGTCCCCGTCCCGCCCGTGCGCCGCCACCTGCCGGGCGAAGACCTGGTCGAACCCGTAGTCGTTGCCGATGGCAGTGACGCTGGACGTCTCCGCGTGCAGGGCGATCGCCGAGTAGGCGGGGCGCTCGTGGAGGTAGCGGCCGACGAGCTCCGCGGTCAGATGCTGTGCCTGGGCCGCGCTGCCGCCGTTGCCGGCGGCGAGCAGCCGGCCGCCCGCGGGCAGTACCGCGGCGAGCCGGTGGCCCCAGCGGGCGAGCTGGTCCAGGCTGTGGCCGCGCATCCGGCGCAGTGCGTCCTCGAGCGACTGGCAGTGCTGGTGGGCTCCTGCGTGTACGGAGAATTGGCTCATGGGCGTCGGGGCGGTCGCTCCCGGGGGAGGTCCGCTCCCCACCTCCTTCGGGCATCGGTACTGCGGGGGCTGCGGTGCTGCGGTGCTACGGGGCTGCCGGCCGGTCGGGGCGACCGGCCGGCAGCGGCCATCGGACGGGATGGCACACGGGCACAGGGGCCCGGCCGGAGGCGGGATCAGGGCGCCGCGGCCAAGGCGAGCCGCCCGGCGAGCGCGGAGCGGTAGGACCGCTCCGTCGCCGCGGCGACCTGCGCCCAGCCGTACCGGCTGAGCACCCGGCGGCGCCCGGCCGCGCCGTACTCCCGGCGCAGACCCTCGTCGGCCAGCAGTTCGGCCACTGCCGCCGCCAGCGCGGGGAAGTCGCCGGGCGGGACCAGCCGCCCCGTCTCCCGGTCGGCCACGGTGTCCAGCTGCCCCCCGACGGCACTGGCCACGACCGGCCGGCCGCAGGCCATGGCTTCCAGCGGCACGATGCCGAACGGCTCGTAGTCCGCCGGGCACAGCACGACGTCGGCACTGCGCAGCAGGGCCGGCACCTCCTCGCAGGGCACGGCGCCGAGGAAGCGGACGCGGTCGGCGACCCCGGCGCCCTCCGCGATGGCGCGCAGCCTGCGTACCTCGGGGTCCCGGTCGAGCTGTTCGGCGGGCGGCCCGCCCGCGATGACGAGCTCCGCCTCCGGCAGGTGCGCCAGCGCGGCGACGGACAGCGCCGCGCCCTTGCGGGGGACCAGCCGCCCCAGCTGGAGCAGCCGGTAGCGATGGGCCGTCCCGCGCTCGGCGGCGGGCCCGTCCGGCCGGAACCGCTCGACGTCCACTCCGCACGGCACGACGTCGGCCTTGCCCCCGGGAATGCCCATGCGGGCGAGTTCGGTGACCTCGTCGCGGCAGGTGGCGACCACCCGGTCGCAGCCGAAGCCGACCTCCCGCTCGCAGCCGATGCGCGACGGCGGACTGGGGTCGGCGGCACCTTGATGGCGCCTCTTGACGGTTCCCAGCGCGTGGTAGGTGTGCAGCATCGGCAGCCGCAGCTCCCGAGCCGCCGCCAGCGAGGCGAGCCCCGACATCCAGAAGTGGGAGTGCACCAGGTCGGGCCTGCGGGTCTGCTGCCAGTGACGCACCAGGTAGTGGGCGAACTCCGGCATGTGCGGCAGTAGTTCGTCCTTGGGCAGGTGTTCCGCCGGACCGGCCGGCACGTGGTGGACCGTCACGCCCGGGCGCAGCCGACTGCTTTCCGGCAGGTCCCGGGCATCCCGCCGGGTGTACACCGTCACGCGGTGGCCACGGTCGGCCAGCGCCCCGGCGAGACAGGCGACGTGCACGTTCTGGCCGCCGGCGTCGACGCCGCCGAGTGTTGCGAGGGGGCTCGCGTGTTCGGAGACCAGGGCCAACGACAGGGGCCGACGCCGGACGGGCGACCGCGACGGGAGGGCAGCGGGGGATTTCATGACCGTACCTCCGTCATCAGGCGCTCCCAGTCGTCCAAGAAGCGTTTGAGCCCGTACCTTTCGAGGGCGCACTGGCGGGCACGCGCGCCGTCCTCGGCGGCCGCTTGCGGTTCGTTGAGGTAGTGGAGGGCCGCCCGGGCCAGCACCTCGGGCCGGGTGGACAGGATCCCGGTCCCGGGCGGGACCGCTTCGACCGCCTCCGTGGCGGCCAGGGCCACGACGGGCATGCCCAGGTGCATGGCTTCCAGCAGGGAAAGTCCCAGTGACGTCCAGCGCACCGGGTGCAGGTACAGGCGGCGTTCGGCCATCGCCCTGTGCAGGTCGCGTTGGGGCAGCTCGTACGCCCGGCACCGGTCCTCTGACAGCCCCAGCTGCTCGCCCACGCCCTGGGTGCGCATGCCGAAGACGTCCAGCGGAACGGCCCGGGACAGCTCGGGCAGCAGATCGGTGCCGGTGTAACGGCCGCGCCTGATCGGCTCGTTGACGACCACGGCCGCGCGGGGGAGGGCGCCCGTGTAGAGGTGGCCGGGATCGACGATGCCGTGTTCGATGACCTCGGCGCGCGTCCTGCCGCTGTCCCAGAACAGCCGGTTGAAGTGGGTCACGTGGACGATCGTCAGATCGTCGCGGTCGGCGCACGGGTGGCGTGTCAGCGGTACGGCGCCGTCCGGCGCGTTGTGCTCCAGGTACACGGCGGGGACGTCACGGCCCGGGCGGCGGCCCAGCCAGCGCTCGGCCAGTTCCGCTTCGTGGGGCCGTTGCAGGATGACGAGGTCCACGGCGGCGTCCGCGAGTTCGGCAGGGGTCACCTCGCGCACCGACTCGGGCCAGCTGAAGGTACGTGCGCGGCCCAGCCCGTCGGGCCCCCGGTCGGGGGTGACGGGTACGAGGTAGGTGTGCGGACCCTGGACGAAGGCGGTGGTCCAGGAACCGTGGACGTGCCACAGCAGGATGTTCATACGGTTGCTCCTCTACGGGATCCGCTCGGCTGCGGCGGGCGGGTGGGGCCCCCGTTCTCCGGCATGTCGGCGAGGAGCCCGGCCACGGCCGTCAGTACCTCGTCGTCCCCCACGGAGTCCAGACAGGGATGTCCCGCCGTCGGGCACACCCGCGCTCTGGTGGCCGCGCAGGCGGCCTGTTGATCGCCGAGCAGCACGTGCGGCACGCGGTACGGCCGCCACCGTCCCGCGGGCACGACGGGTGCGAACAGACAGACCACGGGCGTGCCCACGGCGGCGGCCAGGTGCATGGGCCCCGTATTGCCCGCCACCACGACCCGCGCACCCGCCAGGACACCCGCCAGCTCGCGCATGTCCCGGGTGACACCGCCCAGGTCCAGGCCGTGGCGGCCCGCCACCTCGGCGGTCAGTTCCTTCTCCGCATGACTGCCGGTGACCACCACCCGGTGACCCGCCTCGTGCATGGCGGCCGCGGCGCGGGCGGACCGGGCCGCGCTCCACGCCCTGGCCTTCACCGCGGCCCCCGGGTGCAGCACGACGTACGGCTCCGGACCCGTCAGCCGCGTCGTGTCGGGTGGTGAGGACACCCGCAGCCCGCCGTCGTCGCCGGCGGGCAGGGGGAATCCGAAATCCCGCACCAGGTCGAGCGCGGCCTCCGCCTCGTGCCGGTCCGGCAGCCGGTGGTGGCGCAGTTCGAGCAGGGAGCCCGGATACTCCTCGCAGTCCGCCGCGACCCGCTCGATTCCCGCGAGCGCGAGCAGCAGGGCCGCCGGGAGCGGGCTCTGGTGGTGGGAGACGAGGATCACGGCGCGGTCGAACCGGCCGGCGGCCAGGGCGTCCACCAGCAGTTCGCACTCCTCCCGCGAGGTCCGGCCCGGCTCCAGCCCCACCCAGGGGGCCTCGTAGACCAGGACCTGGTCCACACCGGGCAGCAGCTGCGCCGCAGGCACGCCGAGCGGCCCGCAGAGCAGCGTGGTGTGGCTGGAACCGGCCGCCACGGCCCGTACGGCAGGTCCGGCCAGCAGGACGTCCCCGGCACTGTCGAGGCGTACGACGAGACTGCGCGGGGCGTTCACCGCTCACCGCCCGCCCCGCGCGGGCGCCGGTGAACCGGCCCGCGCACCAGCCGGTCCGGCACCAGCCGGTCCGACGGCGGGCGTTCCGGCGCCCGGTCCGACGGCGCC